>NZ_JBFAOJ010000025.1:0-108254 GCF_040675205.1 Streptosporangium sp. NPDC049644
GCCGCCGCGAACCCGCGGCGGCGCGCGAGGGGACCGGCGGTCAACTCTTGACAGGCCACGGCACCACTTGCATACCATCTGAACCGCTGGTTCAATAGATGAACCATTAAAGGGGAGAACATGAGCATCAAGGTCAGAAAGACCATCCGGCACCTGGAAGAGACCCACCTTGAGAACGGCCGTGAGGTCGACCCCGTGCACCGGGTGGCCTTCGTCGGCATTGTCATCGAGAACCCCTACGGCAGCGGGTACGTCGAAGACCTGGTCACGCTGGCGGACGAGGTCGGCGAGCAGATCGGCGAGCTGGTGGGGCCGGCCTGTGTCGAGCTCCTCGGTACCGAGGTCGAGGCCTTCGGAAAGGTGGCGCTGGTCGGCATCGCGGGCGAGGTGGAGCACGGCTCCGCGCTCATCCACAACCTGCGTTTCGGCAACGTCTTCCGCAACGCCGCGGGCGGGACGGAACTCCTGCCCGCCGCCGAGAAGGTCGGCCTGCCCGGAGACCCCATCGACGTGCCCCTCAAGCACAAGACCGACTCGAAGACCCGTTCACACCACCAGACGATCACCTTGCAGGTCCCCGGCGCACCGCTGCCCGGCGAGATCCTGGTGGGCTGCGTCGCGGCGAGCGCCGGTCGCCCGCTCGCGCGGCTGGCGGTCTTCGGTGCGGAAACCGCAGGACAGTAGGCGAGAATGACCATCACGGACAGGGTCGTGGACACGAACGAGTGGACCGCCGACCGCATCAAGGCCGCCGACCGGGAGTACGTCATCCACTCCTGGTCGACGCAGGGGAGCGTCAACGCCGCCCCCATCGCCGGCGGTGAGGGCTCCTGGTTCTGGGACTACGACGGCAACAGGTACCTGGACTTCCAGTCGCAGCTCGTCAACATGAACCTGGGACACCAGCACCCCAGGATCGTCGAGGCGATCAAGGAGCAGGCGGACCGGATGTGCTACATCGGTCCCAACTACGCCGAGCGGTCACGCGCCGAGCTCGCCGAGCTGATCGCCGGACTGACCCCCGGCGACCTGAAGATGACCTTCTTCACCACCGGCGGCGCGGCGGCCAACGAGAACGCCGTCCGGCTGGCCAGGCACGTCACCGGGCGACACAAGATCGTCGCCCGCTACCGTTCGTACCACGGGGCTACGGCGGGCGCCATGGCGCTCACCGGCGACCCGCGACGCTGGGCCGCCGAGCCCAGTTCCTTCGGCGTGGTGCGCATGTTCGACCCCTACACCTACCGCTGCCCGGTGGGCCACCCCGACCCGTGCCCCGTCTGCTCCGGCGGTCCGCACCTTGAGGAGATCCTGCAGTACGAGAACCCGGACACCGTCGCCGCGGTCGTCCTGGAGACCGTCACCGGGACGAACGGGCTCATCTACCCGCCCGAGGGCTATCTACGGTCCATCCGCGAGGTGTGTGACAAGTACGGAATCATCCTCATCTTCGATGAGGTGATGGCGGGCTTCGGCCGCACCGGGGAATGGTTCGCCTGCAACCACTGGGACGTCACCCCCGACATCCTGATCACGGCCAAGGGCCTCAACTCCGGTTACGTCCCGCTCGGCGCGATGGTCGTGAACCAGCGGATCTCCGACTGGCTGATGGTCAACAAGTTCTGGGGCGGGCTGACCTACGCGGGCCATCCGCTGGCCTGCGCCTCCGGCGTGGCGTCGATCAAGGCCATGCAGGACGAGAACATCCTGGCCAACACCCGTGAGATGGGCGAGCGCCTCGGCCTCGGCCTGGACCGGCTGGCCGACAGGCACGTGAGCATCGGCGACATCCGGGGCCGCGGCCTGTTCTACGGACTCGAACTGGTCTCCGACCGTGGGACGCGCGAGCCGCTGGTCCCGTTCAACGCCACCGGGGCGGCCGCCGCACCGATGACGGCCGTGGTGGCCGCGGCGAAGAAGCTGGGGCTGTACCTGTCGGCGAACAACAACGTGCTCCGGCTGACCCCGCCCCTCGTGATCACCGGCGAGGAGATCGACTTCGCGGTGGACGTCCTCGACAAGGTGCTGCCCCTCGCCGACGAGGCGGCGGAGCAGGCCTGACGGGTCACCCGGCCCGTAGTTCTCGATTTCAACGTACGAAGGAATACGCATGTCCGAGATGAAGCGCGAATCGGTCAGCACGACCGACAGGGCGGTCCCGCTGGGAGAACTGCCGCCGATCGGCGAGGTTCCGAAGACGATGACCGCGCTGGTCGTACGGCAGGACCGGTTCGGCGACCCGGAGAAGGCATTCCAGGTCGAGACGGACATCGAGGTCCCGCCGCTCGGCCCCAGCGAGGTCCTCGTCGCCGTTATGGCGGCCGGGGTCAACTACAACAACGTGTGGGCGGCCCGCGGTTACCCCGTCGACGTCATCGGGCTGCGCCAGCGCGCCGGTGAGCCCTACGACTTCCACATCGGCGGCTCCGACGCGTCCGGCATCGTCTACGCCGTGGGCTCCGAGGTCTCCAATGTGGCCGTCGGCGACGAGGTCATCGTGCACCCCGGTTACTGGGACGAGAACGACCCCTGGATCCTCCGGGGCAAGGACCAGATGGTGGCCCCGTCCGCCCGGATCTGGGGCTACGACACGAACTTCGGGTCCTTCGCGCAGTTCGCCCGGGCGCAGGCCCACCAGGTGCTGCCCAAGGCCGGCCACCTCTCCTGGGCCGAGGCCGCGGCGCCCACCCTGGTCGGCACGACCGCCTACCGGATGCTGCACGGTTTCGAGGGGAACACCGTGCAGGAGGGCGACGTGGTCCTGGTCTGGGGCGGCTCCGGCGGTCTCGGCACGCAGGCCATCCAGCTCGCCAACCTGGCCGGTGCCAAGCCGGTCGCGGTGGTCTCCGACGACGAGCGTGGCGAGTACGCGCTGGCCAAGGGCGCGCTCGGCTACATCAAGCGCGGCGACTACAGCCACTGGGGAATCCCGCCGCTGGTCGACGACAAGGCGGGCCAGAAGGAGTGGCTGGGCCAGGCGCGCGCCTTCGGCAAGAAGATCTGGGAGATCGTCGGCGAGCGGAAGGACCCGGCGATCGTCTTCGAGCACCCGGGCGCCGCCACCGTGCCGACCAGCATCATGGTCTGCGAGCCCGGCGGCATGGTGGTCATCTGCGCCGGCACCACAGGCTTCGACGCCATGGTGGACCTGCGTTACCACTGGACCCGGCAGAAGCGTTTCCAGGGCAGCCACGGCACCAACGACGCGCAGGCCGTCGCCTACAACGACCTGGTCATCGCCGGAAAGATCGACCCGTGCCTGGGGCGCGTCGTGGAGTTCACCGACCTCCCCCGCGTGCACGCCGAGATGGGCCGCGGTGAGCAGGTCTTCGGCAACTCCGTCGCCCTGGTGGGCGCCAAGCCCGAGTAGCGGGCCGCGAGACGCCCCGGCCGGTGACCACCACCGGCCGGGGCGATGTCGTCACGGGGCCGTGCGCCCCAGTGCCGGGGTGAGCGAGATCGGCCCGGCGGACAGGTGCCGGCCGCGGGGGACGGGGTCGATCAGGACGCCGTCGTGGACCACCACCCGGCCGCCGACCAGGACGGTCCGCGGCCTGCCGGTCAGGGTCATGCCCTCGTACGGCGTGTAGTCCGTCGCCATGTGCAGGTCGCCGGCGCTCACCCGCCACCGGGCGGCCGGATCCCAGATCGCGATGTCGGCGTCCGAACCCGGCATCAGCGTGCCCTTGCGCGGGTACAGGCCGTTGGTCCTGGCCGGATTGGCGGCGGTCAGCTCGACGAACCGGGTGGCGGGCAGCCCGGCCCCGGCGACGTACTCGGAGAAGATCACCGGTAGCCGGGTCTCCACCCCGGGCAGGCCGTTGGGCATGGCCCGCACGTCGGTGCGCCGCGACTCCTTCTGCGCCACGTCGTAGCAGCAGTGGTCGCTGCCGATCGTGGTGATCTCCCCGGTGAACAGGTGGCGTCCCAGCGCGTCGACGGCCTGGCGGGAGCGGAGCGGCGGGCAGCAGACGAACCGCTCCGGGGCGGGGCCGTCGTAGTTGCCGTCGTCCAGCACCAGGTGGTGGGCGACCGACTCGGTGAACGCCGGCACGCCGCGCCGCCTGGCCGCCGCCACCAGCTCGACCGCCTCGGCGGTGGACTGGTGCACGAAATAGACCGGTGCCGTCAGCGACTCGGCGATGGCCAGCACCTCGGCCACCGAGGCGGTCTCGGCCAGTTCGGGACGGGTCGCGGCCATGTGCTCGGCGCCGATCCTGCCGCTCGCCGCGCACCGCTCCTGGGTGTCCTCGATGATGTGGTTGGCCTCGCAGTGGATCACCACCATGCCGCCCAGGTCGCGCAGCGTCCTCATGGTCCGCAGGATGGTGTCCTCGCCCGCCATGGTCTCGCCGCGGTAGGTGGTGAACATCTTCACCGTGGGCATGCCGTCCGCGACCAGCGCGCCGAGCTGGTCGGGCACGGTCTCGTCCCACTCCACGACGCAGGCGTGCAGGGCACTGTCGCACAGTCCCCGATCGGCCTTGGCCCGCTGGGCGTACGCCGCGTCGGCAGGTGCCTGGCCGGGCCGTGGGATGGCGAAGTCCACGATCGTGGTGGTGCCGCCGAACACCGCGGCCGTCGTGCACCTGGTGTAGTCGTCGAGCGAGGTGAAGTCGCCGGAGGTGAAGCCGACGTGGCAGTGCGGGTCCACCCCGCCCGGCATGACCAGCCGCCCGGTCGCGTCGACCTCGGTCGCGCCGCCCGGCGCGGGCGTGCCCGGCTCGGCCAGGGCGACGACGACGCCGCCGGCCACGAACACGTCGGCGGGGGCGGACCAGCCCGCCTCGACCACCGTGCCGCCCCGCACCACCAGCTCGGCGTCCCTCATCCGGTCGCGCCCTGCGTCCGGCCGGACGCGAGATAGGCGCGCCAGCCGCCGGCCGTGCTGATATCGGTGACCCCCGGCAGGGTCAGCGCCCCGTCGCGCATCCGCATGGACAGCGATCCGCTGCCGTCGGAGAGCTCGATCACGCTCAGCTCCAGTTCCTCGGGCTCGTTCGGCAGCAGGTGCTCGCGCAGGATCCGGTAGCTCACCTCGTACAGCTCGCCGGGCACGGCGTGCCCGTCGGAGGTCACCGGGTACAGGCCGGGGAACTCGTCGCGCACCGAGTAGAACCGGTAGCGGGGGGCGGTCTCGACGGGGCCGACGAACCGGGCGCCGCTCAGCGCGGTGTTCAGGCTGCCGCCCGACATCGCCTGGCCGTTGACGAACATCCGCAGATTCTCCACGGGTCCTCCTTCAGTACTGGGGTTCGGCCGCGCGGCGGGCACGCTCGGCGGCGGGGTCGGGGATCGGGACGGCCGCCAGCAGCGACCGGGTGTAGGGGTGCTCCGGCGCCCCGTACACCTGCTCCCGGGTGCCGATCTCAGCGAGCCGTCCCTGCTCCATGACCGCGATCCGGTCGCAGAGGTAGTAGACGACCGCCAGATCGTGCGCGATGAACAGGATCGACAGGTTCAGCCGCAGCCGCAGGTCCCGGAGCAGGTTGAGCACCTGGGCCTGGACCGAGACGTCCAGGGAGGAGATCGGCTCGTCGCAGATGAGCAGCCGGGGCTCGACCGCCAGGGCCCGGGCGATGGCGATGCGCTGGCGCTGCCCGCCGGAGAACGACCTGGGATAGCGGTCCAGGTGCTCGGCGGACATGCTCACCGTCTCCAGCAGGGCCGCCGCGCGCTCCCTGCGCCGGCGCCGGTCCGGTTCGAGACCGTGCACGGCGAGCGGCTCCTCGAGCAACTGGGCCACGGTCATCCGGGGGTTCAGCGACGAGTACGGGTCCTGGAACACCATCTGCATCTCGCGGCGGAGGGAGCGCAGCTCCCCGCGGCCGGCCGCCAGCACGTCGCGCCCGCCGAGTTCCACCCGGCCGGAGTCGGGTTCGGTCAGCCGCGCCACGCACCGCGCGGTGGTGGACTTGCCGGAGCCCGACTCCCCGACCAGGCCGAGCACCTCGCCCGGCATCATGTCGAAGGAGACGTCGTCCAGCACGCGCCTGCCCTCGAACGTCTTGACCAGGTTCCGCACCCGCAGCAGGGGCTCGCTCATGACGGGCTCACCGTCCCTTCCTCGGCCGTCTCCACCGCGGAGCCGACGGTGGCCAGCGGCCTGGACAGGTCGCCCCCGATCCGGGGCACGGCCGCGAGCAGCGCCCTGGTGTAGGGGTGGCGGGGCCGGGCGTAGATCTCCTCGACCGGGCCGCTCTCCACCGCCAGGCCGTGGCGCATCACCACCACCCGTTCGGCGAACCCGGCCACGATGCCCAGGTCGTGGGTGATCAGCAGGACCGCCATGTCCCGCTCGTCGGCCAGCTCGTGCAGCAGCCGCAGCACCTGCGCCTGGACCCGCACGTCGAGTGCGGTGGTCGGCTCGTCGGCGATGAGCAGCGCGGGTTCCGCGATGATCGCGATGGCGATCACCACCCGCTGCCGCATCCCGCCGGAGAACTGGTGAGGGTAGTCGTCGAAACGCTGCTCGGCGTCGCGCACGCCCAGCCGGGAGAGCAGCTCGACACCGCGCCGCCTGGCGACCTTCTTGGACACCCCTCGGATGACCAGCGGCTGCGTGATCTGCCAGCCGATCGTCATCACCGGGTTGAGCGAGGCCAGCGGGTCCTGGAAGACCAGGCCGACCCCCGAACCGCGGATCTCGCGCATCCGGCGCGGCGGCAGCGCCAGCAGGTCGGTGCCGTCCAGCTCGATCCGCCCGGTCAGCGTGGCGCCGGCGTCCAGCCGCAGCACGGCTCGCGCGGTGACCGACTTGCCGGAGCCGGACTCGCCGACCAGCGCGACCTTCTCGCCGCGGGCCAGCTCCAGGTCGACGCCGTGCACGACCTCGACCGGCCCCTCGGGCCCGGGAAAACTCGCCCGCAGATCTCGTACGGCGAGCAGTGGTGTGTCCGTCATCGGCCGGCCCCCTCGCGGATCGTCGGGTCGTTGCGCACCCGCAACCAGTCGCCCAGCAGGTTGAAGGAGATCGCGGTCAGCATGATGGCCAGGCCGGGGAAGGCCACCGCCCACCAGCCGTTGGTGAGGTTGTTGGCCGCCGCGGCGATCATCGCCCCCCATTCGGCGGACGGCACCTGCGCGCCGACGCCGACGAAGGACAGGCCGGAGATGACCAGCATCACCGCGGCGACGTCCAGCGTGGTCTGCACGTACAGGGTGTTCAGCGCGTTGGGCAGGATGTGCCGGAAGACGAGGCGGGTCCTGGAGACGCCGAGCATCCTGGCCGCGTCGACGTACTCGGCGTCCTTGACGTCGCGGACCAGCGTGCGCACCAGCCGCGCGTAGCCGGGCCACCAGGTGAGGGAGAGGGCGATCACCGCGGACTGCAGGCCGGAGCCGAGCGCGGCGGCCAGGCCGAGGGCCAGGATGATCGACGGGAGCGAGAGGCCGATGTCGGTGATCCGCATCAGCACCTCGTCGACGACCTTCCCGCCGAGGGCGGCGACCGTGCCGACCACGGTCCCGAACAGCGCCGCGGCGACGATCACGATCATCGTGGCGGGCAGGGTGACCCGCGCGCCGGACAGCACCCGGCTGAGCACGTCACGGCCGCTGGCGTCGGTGCCGAACCAGTGGTCGCCCGAGGGGGACAGCAGGGCCTTGGACAGGTCGACCGCGTAGGGGTCGTGTGGCGCGATCAACGGCCCGACGACGGCGAGGAGCACCATCGCCACGGCCACGGTCACCGCGGCGCGCTCGACGATCGGGACGCGGGGCAGGACGCGGCGGCGCGTGCCGGCGTGCGCCGTGGCGCCGGCGCTCACGCGTTCACCTCCGCGAGAGCGGGTACGGCCGGCTCGCCCGTGCGGCGCTTCGTCCTGCGCAGCCGCGGGTTGAGCCAGAGCTGGACCAGGTCCACGGCGATGTTCGCCACCACGAAGACCACTCCGATCACGAGAACCGTGCCGATCACGGTGTAGAGGTCGCTCTGCAGGACGGCGGCGACCGCGTGGGCGCCGATGCCCGTCCTGCCGAAGATGGATTCCACCAGGACCGTGGAGCCGAGCATCCAGCCGAGTTGCATGCCGAGAATCGTGCTGGCCGGGACCATGGCGTTGCGCAGGCCGTGCCGTACCACCACACGGAACTCCGAGGCGCCGGTCGCCCGGGCCAGCGTGATGTAGTCGGAGTCCAGCGTGGTGATCATTGAGGAGCGCACCGTGCGGGCCACCACCGCGACGAACGAGGCGGCCAGCGTCAGGGCGGGAAGTATCAGGTGTTGCAGGGCGTCGCCGAAGGCGGCCAGGTTCCCGCCGAGCAGCGCGTCCAGCGAGGTCATCCCGGTGATCCTCGGCACGTCCTGGCCGAAGGCGAGCTGGCCGGTCAGCGGCAGCAGCCTGAGTTCCGCGGCGAAGACGAGCTGAAGCATGAGGCCCAGCCAGAAGACCGGGACCGCCGCGCCCAGCAGGGCGATGAGCCGGGCCGCGATGTCGGCCGACCGGCCTCGGCGGTAGGCGGCGTACACGCCCAGCGGTACCGCCACCACGATGTTGATCGCCATCGCGGCGAGCACGAGTTCCACCGAGGAGGGCAGCATGGCGGCGATGTCGTCGAGCACCGGCCGCTGGGTGAACACCGAGATGCCCAGGTCGCCGTGGAGCAGCCGGTCCAGATACCCCGTGAACTGCTGCCACAGAGGCTGGTCGAGGCCGAGCTGGATCCGTACCTGTGCCACCTGTTCGGCGGTCGCGTTACGCCCTGCGGCGGTCCTGGCCGGGTCGCCGGGCAGTACCTGGGTCATCAGAAAGGTGACGACGGCCAGGCCTGCCAGAACGACGACGCTGGTCACGAGCCGCCGTAGCAGAAAACGAGCCATGGGGTACCTCCCCTCAGTGGTGATCTCCGATGATGGGCGGGCTCGGCGCGGCGGTCCGCGCCGAGCCCGGCGGGTCAGCCGACCTGCACCTGGTAGACGTCCACGGTCTGGTGGTGCGCGGGGTCATAGGCGTAGCCGGTGAGCCCCTTGCGGTGAACCGTCACGTACTGCGGGTTGGACATGTTGATCGAGGGGTGGTCGGCCGCGATGGTCTGCTGGGCCTCCTTGTAGAGGGCGCAGCGGGCCTCGATGTCCGTCAGCTTCTGAGCGTCCTCGACCAGCTTGTCGACCTTCGGGTTGTCATAGCCGCCGCTGTTCTGCCCGTTGTTGATGAACTTCGAGTCGAACTGCAGGTACAGCACCGAGTCCGGGTCCGGGTAGGGCGGGAAGCCGTAGATCATGCCGAGGTCGGGCGTGGTCGCGTTGCTCTTGAGCATCTCGACGTACTGCGGGTAGGTGACCGCCGACAGTTCGACCTTCACGCCGATCTTGGCGAGGTTGGACTGGAGCAGCGTGGCCGCCTGCTCCATCTCGGCGGTGGCCTTGAGGTAGCTCATCGTCAGCGTGACGTTCTTCAGACCGGCGGCGTCCAGGACGCTCTTGGCCTTCTCCAGGTCGTAGCCCGCCTGCGCGACCGTGGGGTCGGCGCAGGCCATGGTGCCCGCCAGCACGCCGGCGGCCTTCTTGCCCGCGCCCTTGAGGATGGCCGACTGGTGCTGGTCGTAGTCGTAGGCGTAGGTGATGGCCTCGCGCAGCGCCTTGTCGGCCGTCGGCGAGTCCTTCATCTTGAAGAAGGTGTAGAGCTGCACGTTGGTGTCGGCCTTGTCCACCACGTGGCCGGCGCTTTCGAGACCGGCCCAGTCGTTGGGGTCGATGTCCATCGCGATGTCCACGTCACCGTTGCTCAGCGCGGTCTTCTGGGTCGTCGCCTGCGGCAGGTAGCGGATCACCACGTCCTTGGCCTGGTTGGTGAAGCCGCCCCAGTAGCCGTCGTGCCGGGTGAACTTGGCCTCCTGGTTGGGGGTGTACCCGGCCAGCTTGTACGGCCCGGATCCCGCGCCGTTGGCCGCCAGCCACTGGCGGCCGTCGTCGGAGCCCGCGTTGGCCTGGACGAGCTTGGAGTTGAGCAGGTAGACCCGCGACAGCGCACCCAGGAACGGCGCGTAGGACTGCTTCAGCCTGATCGTCAGATGGGTGTCGTCGACGACCTCGGCGGAGTCGTAGGCGGTCAGCAGCGACGCGACGCCCATCTGCAGTTTGCTGATCCGGTCCATCGTGTACTTCACGTCGGCGGCGGTCAGCTTGGTGCCGTCGTGGAAGGTCACGTCGTCGCGGAGCGTCAGGTCGAGAGTCCTGCCGTCCTTGGAGAACGTCCACTCGGTGGCCACGGCGGGGGCGAGCACGCCGCCCTTACCGTACTTGACCAGGGTGTCGTAGGCGGGGATGGACACCTCGTCGACGGTCGAGTTGTCGGCCTGGACCGGGTCGAAGGTGGCCGGCGGCTCGTTCTCCGCGATGATCAGTGTCTGCTTGCGGACGTCGGAGCCGCCGGAGCCGCCCGAGGCGCTCTGGCCGCAGGCCGCGAGGGCCAGCGCGCCGACGAGCAGGACTGAGGTCAGGCCCAGCGTGCCCTTGCGGCCACGTGCCACCGGGGTGGCGGGGGGTCGATGCACTGTCGTCTACCCTTCGCTCTTGAGTCGGGCGGCCCTGGCCGGCGTGGGCCGCCAGCCGTCGCCGTCCACGATCACGCCATAGGACTGCTCCGCGGCCTCGGCGCTGACGTAGCCGTTGAGCACGTCGGCCACCACCGCGGCCGGGTCGCGGTCGAGAGGGTCGCCGTAGCCGCCGCCTCCGGCGGTCCGGTTCACGAACCGGTCGCCGGCCTTCATGGCGGCCCGGTACATGCCGACCCGCTTGGCCCGGTCGGTGTCCGGCCACAGCACCATCTCGCTGGGCTCGGGCTCCTGGCCGCCGTCCAGCGCCCAGGGCCGGGTCTTGCTCTTCTTCTTCATCGACAGCACCTCGCCGTCGGCGAGGTAGCGGACCTGCCTGAGCACGCCGACGCCGCCGCGGAACCGGCCGGCGCCGCCGGAGTCGGGAATCAGCTCCAGCCGCTCGTGGAACACGGTGGACTTGTGCTCCAGCACCTCGACGGGGGTGTTTCTGACGACGCTCTGGGAGGGGTGCTGCTGGGCGTTCGCGCCGTCGCGGTCCTTGCGCGCGCCCCAGCCGATGCCCTCGTTGTTGCTGATCACGAAGTCCGCGCCGGTGCGCGGGTCGTGGCCGAGCGCCATGAAGCCCGGCTCGTCGCCACCGGAGGAGGCCGGGATCGAGTCCATCACCTGGGCCAGCGCCTTGTGGATCAGTTCGAACGCGACGATGGCGCTCCACTGGGTGAAGGTCGCGGCCGGGTAGACGGCGTGGAAGAAGTTGCCGGGATCGGCCTTGATCTCCAATGCCCGGTAGTGCCCGGCGTTGGAGGGCTCCCTGGGCGTGGTCAGCTCCTTGAAGATGGCCTTGCCCAGGCTCTCGGTGGAGCCGATCGGCAGGTTGACCGGGCCGGCCACCGCGCCGTCGGAGCCGTTGAAGTCGACCTCCATCCGGTCGCCGTCGATGGTGACCTTGACCTCCATCCGGATCAGGTCCTCGGTGATGCCGTCGTCGTCGCAGTAGTCGAAGGCCGTCCAGGTGCCGTTGGGCAGCGCGGCCAGGGCCTTGCGGGCGACCCGCTCACCGTGCTCGATGACCTGCCTGACGGCCTGGTCGACGGTCTCGCCGCCGAACTTCTCCCAGACCTGCGCCAGCCGGTTCTCGCCGGTGCGCAGGGCGGCGAGCTGGGCGTGGAAGTCGCCGATGGTCAGGTCGGGCAGCCGGGAGTTGAACCGGATGAGCTCGACGATGTCGCGGACCACCTCGCCGCGGCTCACGATCTTGGTGCCAGGGAAGATGAGGCCTTCCTGGTGCATGTCGGTGGAGTCCAGGACGTAGCCCGGGGACTTGGCGCCAAGGTCCATCCAGTGCGCGCGCACCGCGAGGTAGGCCGCGGGGCCCTCGTGCCCGTCGCGGAAGACCGGCGCGAAGAGCATCGCGTCGTAGGAGTGCGCGCCGCTCCAGTACGGGTAGTTCAGCAGGTAGACGTCGCCGGGCGCGAAGTTCTCCCGGCCGACGTACTCCACGCCCTTGACGATGGCGTGGTCGTTGGCCCCGAGGAACGAGGTGATCCCGGCGGCCTCGGCGGTCAGGTCCAGGTCGGCGTTGTAGATCGAGATGCCGAAGTCGAGCACCTCGTAGATCACCGGGTTGAAGGCCGCCCGCACCAGGGTGCGGCGCATCTGCTCGCCCACCGAGACCAGGTAGTTGCGGATCACCTCGACGGTCGCGCCGTCCAGGCGCTCAGGGCTGTTCACAGGGTTCCTCCGGTACCGGTCACCAGCAGCTGTCCATAGGTGTCGACGGTGAGCCGCTGATCACCGAAGATCACCGTCGTCGAGGTGCCCTCCTCGACGATCGCCGGGCCGCTCACCTCGTGGCCGGGCGCCAGGGTGGTCCGGTCGTAGACCGGGAACACGGCGGTCTCGCCGGTGGCGACGTCGAAGGCGGGCCGCTCGCCGACCGCCTCGGGGCCGCCGGGCCCGGCGGGCGCCAGCTCGCGCAGCGCCGGCTTGGCCAGCCGTCCCACCGCCCGCACCCGCAGGGTGAGGATCTGCCCGGTGTCGGCCATCGCGTGGCCGTAGCGCGCCTCGTGCTGGGCGTTGAACCGGGCCAGCACGCTCGCGGCGGTGTCGCCGGGCTGCAGGTCGATGCCGAGGCTGTGCTCCTGGCCGTGGTAGCGGATGTCCAGCCTGCGGATCAGGGTGCGGTCCTCCGGCTTGATGCCCTGCGCGGACAGCACCTCGTCGCCCTGTGCCTCCAGGTCGGCGAACTCGCTCTCCAGGGCGGCCAGGCTGTCGTCGCTGAGGGAGCGCAGCACGGTGGCGGCGAACTCGTACTCCAGGTCGGACATCAGCATGCCGAAGGCGGAGAACGCGGCGGGCACCTGCGGGACGATCGTGGTGGCGATGCCCATCTCCCTGGCGAGCATCGGGCCGAGCAGCGGTCCGGCGCCGCCGATGGCCAGCAGCGCGAACTCGCGCGGGTCCAGCGCCCGCTCCACGGTGATCTCGCGCAGCGCGCCGACCATCCGGGCCAGCAGCACCCGGAAGACGCTCGCGGCGGCCTGGTCCACGCTCACCCCGAGGGGAACGGCCAGCTTGGCCTCGATCGCGGCGCGGGCCGCGTCCGCGTCGATGGTCATGTCGCCGCCGAGGAACGCGGCGGGGTCCAGGTAGCCGAGCACCAGCGCGGCGTCGGTGACGGTCGGCTCGGTGCCGCCCGCGCCGTAGGCCACCGGCCCCGGCACGGCGCCGGCGCTGTGCGGGCCGACCTTGAGCAGCCCCTCGTCGATCCAGGCGATCGAACCGCCGCCCGCGCCCACGGTACGGATGTCGAAGATCGGGATGAGCAGCGGGAAGCCGTCGATGCCCGCCTCGTGCACCTCGCCCGGCTCGCCGTCCTCGATGACGCAGCAGTCCACGCTGGTGCCGCCGACGTCGAAGGAGATCAGTTTGGGCAGCCGCTGCTCGCGGGCCAGGAAGGAGGCGCCCACCACTCCCCCGGCGGGGCCGGACAGCACGGTCATCAGCGGGGCGCGGCGGGCCAGTTCCGCGGTCATCGCACCGCCGCCCGAGCGCATGATGTGCAGCGGGTGGGTGAGCCCCGCCTCGGTCAGCCTGGCCTCCAGGGTGCCGATGTAGTCGCTCAGCACCGGCCGGATGTAGGCGTCCAGGGTGACGGTGCTGGTCCGCTCGTACTCGCGGTACTCGCGGGTGATGTCGGTGGAGACCGAGATCGACACGTCCGGGTAGAGCTCGCGCAGGATGCGCGCGGCCCGCCGCTCGTGCTCGGGGTTGGCGTAGGAGTGCAGGAAGCAGATGGCCAGTGAGGCCAGCCCCTGCTCCTCGACCAGGATCCGGCCGGCCTCGCGCACGGCGTCCTCGTCCAGGTCCTGCACCACGTCGCCCTGCGCGTCGATCCGGCAGGGTACGCCGATCCGCCGGCGGCGCGGCACCAGTGGCGGCGGCGGGGCGTAGGAGAAGTCGTACATGTGCTGGCCGGGGACGTTGGCGCGGGCGATCTCCAGCAGGTCCCTGAAGCCCTCGTTGGTGATGATGCCGAGGTCCGCGCCGCGGCGCTGCAGGATCGCGTTCAGGCCGAGCGTGGTGCCGTGGACGAACGCCTCCACCCCGTCCAGCCGGGTGGCGAGACCGCCCACCGCGTCCAGGACGCCCTGCTCGGGGGCACCGGGGGTGGTCGAGGCCTTGTGCAGCCGGATCTGCCCGGTCTCCTCGTCGTAGGCGATCGCGTCGACGAACGTGCCGCCGATGTCCACGGCGAAGCGGGTACGGCCGGCCGGGGTGTCGGGGGAATTCACAGGGCACCTCCAGGGACCTGCTGCGGGGCGGGGACGACCGGCAGATCGTCACGGACGATCCGGCCGGCCTGCATGACGAAGGGGATCCGGCGCAGCGCGGAGACGTCGCTCAGCGGATCGCGCTCGGTGACGACCAGGTCGGCGAGGTAGCCCTCCTCGACGGCACCGGCCTGGCCGGCCAGCCCGACCAGGCGCGCGGCCTCGGAGGTGCCGGCCCGTACCGCCTGGAGGGGGCTGAGGCCCGCGTCGGTGAGGAACTCCATCTCGCGGACCGCCACGACGGTGTCCTCGATGGGCTCGCCCGGCGGGTAGTCGGTGCCGGCGAGCATGGTGATGCCCGGCGCGCCGGGGTCGTCCGGGTCGGCGATGCCGGCCGCGACCGCCCGCCGGATGCTGGCCAGGTGGCCGGGGCCGACCTCCACCGCCCGCTCGATCTGCCAGGGCGTGAAGCTGTGCTCGGCCATCCAGTCGGGGCAGCGGGTGACGCACAGGGTCGGGGTGAGGAACACCCGCCGGTCCGCCATCAGCTTGGCCGTGTCGTCGTCCAGGTCGTAGGCGTGCTCGTAGCCGCGGACTCCGGCGGCGAGCGCCTCGCGGATCGCCGAGCCGGCGCCGGCGTGCGCGGTCACGTAACTGCCGTGCTCCTCGGCGGCGCGGACCACGGCCCGCATCTCCTCGGCGGTCATCTGCGCGCCGGTGAACGACTCGCCCTGGTGGGCGATGCCGCCGGTGATGAAGATCTTGAGCAGGTCGGCGCCCGCGTCCAGCTCCTGCCTGGCCGCGCGCAGGAAGCCGTCGTGCCCGTCGGCGTAGGAGCAGTCGGCGCCCTTGCCGTGGCCGCCGGTGGTGGAGATGGCCCGGCCCGCTCCGACGATCCGCGGCGCGGCCACCCAGCCCTGGTCCGCGGCGGTGCGCACCAGCAGGTCGGCGCGGTTCTGCTCGTGCACGCAGCGGATCGTGGTGACCCCCGCGACGAGGGCGTCCTGTGCCCGGGACAGCGCGCGCAGCGCGGACAGCCCGGGGTTCTCCGACTCGTCGGTGGCGGAGAAGGGGTAGAGCACCGACAGGTGGGTGTGCACCGAGATCAGGCCGGGCATCAGGTACCTGCCGCCCAGCTCGACGGTCCGTGCTCCCGGGGGCGGGGCGTCCGCCGTGATCTTCTCGATCCGGCCGGCCGCGACGAGCACGTTGGCGTTCCTGCGGATCCGTCCTGATCGGACGTCCACGACGTGCCCGCCGGTCAACCAGATGGTCTCGGGCTCCGACGTGGGCCGCAGCCGAGGTGATGTCAGCACCGCTTACTCCTTCTGTCCTGGTGGTTTTCCTGCTCTGGGCCGTTGTCTTCCTGACCCCACCGCTCCATCAGCCGGCCGGGACCGAGGTCGGAGACGTCGACCGGCGGCGGCTTCCCCTCGATCAGGCAGCGCAGCGTCTCCCCCCACAGCGGGGCGAAGGTGAAGGCGTAGGTGCCTCCGGCCACGTAGAACCCGGGGGCGCCGGGTACCTCGCCGATCACCGGCATCTCGTCGGGCGTGGCCGCGAGCGGCCCGGCCCACATCCGCAGCAGCCGCAGGTCCCGGATGAACGGCAGCACCCGGACCGCCAGCGCGACGTTGCCCACCAGGCTGTCCAGGCTGGTGTCGCTCCGGCCGGCCAGGTCCATGCTCAGGGCCGGCCAGCCGCCGCCGATCAGCAGGTTGCCCGCGGCGACCTGCTTCACCGACAGTCCCTCGCCGATGTGCTGGACCAGGTGGGACATGGTGGCCGAGGAGCGCACGGTGGCGTGCATCTGGATCGCCACAGGTGTCATCCGCAGCGCGATCCCGGCCAGGGCGGCGATCTCCCCCAGCCAGGGCCCCGCGACGTCGACCACCACGGGGGTGTCCACCACCCGCTCGGCGGCGCCGCGCCCGGCGACCACCCGCCAGCCGTCGCCGTTGCGGGTGATCCGCCGGACCGGCGCGAACGCCACGGTCCGGCCGCCGTGCCTGGCCGCCGAGTCCAGGTAGGCGGGGGTGACCTTCAGCGGGTTGGCGTAGCCGTCCAGGTCACACCAGGTGGCGGCGGCCACCGTCGGTCCGAGCAGGGGCAGCGCGGCCCGCGCGGCGTCTCCGTCGAGGATCTCGGTGTGGATCCCGGCGGCGGCCTCCCAGCCGTGCTTGTCGCGCAGCTCCTGGTACTGCTCCTCGGTCTCGGCGATGGTGAAACCACCGGTGCGGCGGACCTCCACCGAGGTTTCCAGCTCCTCCTCCAGCGTCTCCCACCGGTCGCTCGCGGCGCGCTGCAGCGGCAGGAACCGCGCGCTGTCCAGCGGTACCGCCTGACCGGGGCGCTTGGTGTGCACGGCCTGCATGTGCAGGTTGCCGGCGGTGGTGCCCGAGCCCTCCCTGCCGGGGGCGCCGCGTTCGAGTACGAGCACCCGATGGCCGCTGCGGGCCAGGTGGCTGGCCACCGAGGCGCCGAGCACCCCGGCTCCCACGATCACCGCGTCCGCGGTCCGCGTGCTCATGCGTCGCCTTTCTGCGATTCCGGTCCGGCCAGCTCCAGCAGCGTGGCGAGAGGGACGGGGCGCACCGGCAGCCGGGAGGGGAAGACCTCCACCCGGGACTCGCCGTCGCCCGCGCCCCGGCGGGGCATGACGGACCGGACCAGTCCGGCGACCGCGAATCCGCACTCCCGGCCCTGGCAGGGGCCCATTCCCGCGCGGGTCCAGGCTTTGGTGGCGTTGAGGTCGCCGTCGGCGCTTCCCGCGGCGGTGGCGCGGATCTCCTCCGCGCGGACCGCCTCGCACCGGCAGACCATGGTGTCGGCGGGCAGTGCGGGCGCCAGCGTGGCGAGCAGCGCCGCCGGGCCGGGGTAGAGGGAGTCGGTCAGCGCGGTGAAACGTTCCAGGCGGCGCCTGGCCGACGCCACCCGCCGGGCCTCGGACACCGGTACGGCCACGTGGGCCTCACGGGCCAGGATGTCGTGCGCGGCGGCGAGCCCTCTGGCCTTCGCCGCGTGCACCCCGCCGATCCCCGCCGCCTCGCCCACCACGTACACATCGGCCCGGGAGGCGCGTCCCGCCGCGTCCGTCACCGGCACCGCGTCCCCGCTCGCCACGTCGATCCGCACCTCGCAGCCCAGCATGCGGGCCAGGTCGGTCTGGGGACGGAAGCCGTACCCGACGCAGAGCGCGTCCACCTCGACGGTGCGGACCGGACGCGTGGGCCTGGCCGCGGCGGCGAGGGTCACCGAGGAGACCCGGTCGCGGCCGTCGGCGCGGAGCACGACGGTCTCCTGCCAGATCGGCACCCGGGCGCGGGCCAGCCGCACGGCGTAGGAGGCCAGCTCGCGCAGTCGCGCGGGGTGGCCGAGCGTGCCCAGCGCCCGCAGGCTCGGCCGGTACGGCCTGCCCGCCTCGGCGATGCCCGCCACGCTCACGCCGAGTTCGATCAGCGAGCAGGCGACCGGCAGCAGGAACGGCCCCGAACCGGCCAGGATCACCCGGTCCCCGATGGTGGTGTGGTCGCTCGCGGCCAGGTGCTGGGCGAAGCCCGGGGTGGTCACTCCGGGAAGCTGCCAGCCGGGGAAGGGGAACACCCGCTCGAAGGCGCCGGTCGCCAGCACGAGATGGCGGGCGCGCAACCGCACCGGATGCTCGGCGTCGTCGGAGGCGAGCAGCGTGCGCCCGTCGTCGTCCACGCCCCAGACCAGATGGCCGGTACGGCACTCGACGCCGGCCGCGCGCACCTGGGCGATCAGCCGGCCGCCCTCGGGCCGGTGGTCGCCCCAGTGCCTCGCCACCGCGGGCGCGGGCCGCCGGTAGTACTGCCCGCCCAGTTCCGGCTGCTCGTCGAGGATCGTCACGGCCAGGCCGGCGGAGGCGAGCCGGGCCGCGGCGCTGAGCCCCGCGGGGCCGCCGCCGACGATCACGACATCCCGTTCGACGACCTCGCCGTACGTGGCCGCGCTGCGCTCAGCGGTCATGCGGAGCCTCTCCCTCTGCGGCCGTCTCGACCCGCATGCCGGCATAGATCCTGGTGATGCAGGCGCGGACCCCCGGACGGCCGTCCACGGTCACCTCGCACTCGAAACACACGCCCATCCCGCAGAACGGGCCGCGCGGGTCGCCGCCCACCGGATTGCGCCGCAGGCTCCACCGCCGCTCGCCGACGAGGGCCGCGGCGAGGCTGATGCCGTCGACGGCCCGCACCGGGTCGCCGTCGACGACGATCTCCGTTTGCGGGGCCCGGCTCGGCCCGGCATGCCGGCCGGTGCGGCCCTGCGCCGTCGTCATCGCCCGGCCCGCCCCGAGACGGTGTCCGCGTTGTCCCCGGAAAGGGCTTCGACCAGGCCGGACTCCTTCAGCACGGCGCCGATCGCGTCGAGCCTCTCCGGGTCCGTGATCGGCAGGAGCGGCGGGCGGACGTGCCCGCCCGGCTGGCCGAGCATCGCCATGGCGGCCTTGAGCTGGGCGATGGGCGCGCCGTACACGCCGCTGTAGTCGGGGTTGATCAGCCGGGAGGAGAGCCCCGCGTACCGGTCGACCCAGCCGCGCGCCGCCTCGCGGTCCCCCGCCGCGACCGCCTCGTAGTAGGGGACGGCGAACGGGGCGCCCATGCCGCCGCCGTCGATGTTCCCGTCCCCGCCCAGTTCCAGCAGCACGGCGAGGCCCCGCCGGTGCAGGAAGCTGCCGAACACCCGAACCCGGTCGCCGACCTCCTCCACGGTGCCGAGCATCCGCAGCCAGTCACCGGTGCTGTCCTTGATGGCCACCACGTTGTCCAGGTCGGCCAGTCCGGACATCAGCCCGGGGTGGGCGGAGATGTCGACGGCCACCCCGCGTGGCCAGTTGTAGACCATGAACGGCAGCTCCGTCGCGGAGCTGACCTGCCGGTAGAAGGCGAGGATGTCCTCGGGCCCCGGGTGCACGTACGGCGGGGGCGTGGCGAGCACGCCGTCCGCGCCCACCTCGGCTGCGTGCCGCGCGAACCCGATCGCCTCCGCGGCGGTGTAGGCCGTGACGCCGACGATCACCGGGACCCTGCCGGAGAGCTCGGACACCGCGATCTCGGCGACCCGGCGGCGTTCGGCCGCGCTCTGGCTGAACCACTCGCCGGTGCTCCCGTTGACCAGGACCCCGTGCACGCCCTGGGCGGCATAGAGCCGGAGCAGCGCACGCCACGCGTCCTCGTCCAGCTCGCCTTCGCTGGTGAAAGGGGTGGGCGCGGCCGGCCAGTAGCCGTGCCAGGTGACGTCGTCGCGGTCCATGGAACCCCCGGAGATCAATGTTGTAGTCATTTTTTGGGATCGCTTGCATTAGGTTGCAGTACTCGGGAGATTCAGGTCAAGGCTGAAATATGTTTTTAACCTGGGTAAATTTCCCGACACCTCACCAAGAGTTCATGATCTTGTGGCAAAATTTTCCCCCGGATGGGATCGATCCCAGAAAGAAGGACGATGGCGATCACGCTGAAGGACGTCGCCGCCGCGGCCGGGGTGTCACGCAGCACGGCTTCCCGCGCGCTGAGCGGCTCACCGCTGATCGCCCCGGAGACCCGGGTGGCGGTGAAGGAGGTCGCGGACCGGATGGGCTACCGCCCCAACCGCGCGGCCAGCGCACTGCGTTCCAAGCAGTCTCATGTCGTGGGACTGGTGCTGAACAACCTCATCAACGCGTCCTTCCACACCATCGCCGAGGTCGTGCAGCGTCGCGCCGCGGCCGAGGGCTACCAGGTGATGCTCTGCATCACCGACGCGGACCCGCGGCGGGAGGAGTCCTTCCTCCGGACCCTCGCCGCGCACGGGGTGGACGGGCTGATCATGATAGGCACGGGCAGGAACACGGCCATGGCCAACGCGCTGCTCGCCGAGGGCATCGGGGTCGTCAACGTCATCCGCGCCGCCGCCGAAAGCGCCGCGCCGTCGGTGCTCGCCTCCGACCGTGAGGGCGCCCACGCGGCCACCTCACACCTGCTCGACCTGGGTCACGAGCGGATCGGCTTCATCGGCGGCCTGCTGAGCGCCAACTCCGGCCTGGAGCGGTTCGCCGGCTACGAGCAGGCACTGAGGGAACGCGGCCATCAGGTCGACGAGTCACTCGTCGAACGCGGGCCGTTCGACTCCGCCTTCGGCGCCGAGGCGACAGAGCGGCTGCTGCGCCGCAACCCGGAGATGACGGCGCTGTTCGCCGCGAACCACGAGGCCGTGTTCGGCATGCTGCCCACCCTCGTCGGTGCCGGCATCGTCATTCCCGAGCAGCTCTCGCTGATCTGCTACGAGGACATCCCCTGGCTGCGCTGGTGGCAGCCGCCCATCACCGTCGTCGACAACGGGGCCAGCGAACTCGGAGATCTGGCCATGAACCTGCTGCTCCAGCAGATCGAACGGGCCGACCGGTCGACGGCTCCGGTACGGACCGGGCGGGCAGGCCGGGCCTACCGGGTGGGCGCCCAACTCGTCCTGCGCTCGTCCTGCGCGAAGCCGTCCGCCGGGTAGGCGCCGGCGGCCGCCGCGGACCGGTCCGCGCGAGGGTTTCCCCGGACGCGGCGAGCGCGGCCTCCGCCGGCTTACCCGGAGGACGGTCAGAACCCGATGAGGGACGGCATCCGGGTGGCGGGGACCACCGGTCAGGCAAGGACCCGTCGCCGGTGTCGCAGCCGGCGTCGAGCTCAGTCGGCGCGCTGCGAGGCCGCGGCCTCCGGGCGCAGGTCGGCGAGGCCCAGCCGGTGGGCCGGCTCCTCCGGCAGCACGACCCGGCGGGTGGGGCTGAGGTCCGGTCCGATGTGGAACAGCTCTCCGGGCTCCATCAGGTGCCAGTGGGGATGGTCGTCCATACGTTCGCTGGCGACCACGGAGGCGGAGACGCCCGCCAGGTCGCGGGAGCGGACACGCATCCGGTCGTTGCTGCCGCTGTGGTCGAGGTGCCGGACGCCGTGCTGCCCGCCGGCGGCACGCCGGAGCACGTAAAGCTCGTGGGTGTCGGGATAGCGCAGCGCCCACAGGTCCCGCGGTGTGGTGAGGACCAGGTTGAGGGCGTAGACGGGCAGGTTCCTGGCGACCCAGCGCGCGGCGCTCTCGATGCCGGCGGCGACGTCGCCGCCGTGCGCCCTGGTCTCACGGGTGATCAGCGCGAAGAAGCGCTCCGAGTCGGTGTCCCCCCGGACCAGTTCCCGGTCCCTCCCCAGTTCCGCGTCGAGGTCGTCCAGGCCCTCGATCACCCCGTTGTGCGCGAAGAGCCGCCCGTCCTGCAGGAAGGGGTGCGTGTTGCGCACCTCCAGGTCGCCGGTGGAGGCGAAGCGGATGTGCGCCAGAAAGGTGCCGGACTCCACCTCCTTGGCCTCCTCGGCGAAGCACCGGTCCTCGTAGGCGGCGATGGGGGCCTTGTGCATGTGCGGGGTGCCGTCGGCGTCGAAGTAGCCCAGCCCGGTCCCGTCGGGGTCGCGGTGGCTCTGGCGACTCAGGCTGTCCGGGGCGTCCAGCAGCCAGAAGGTGGCACGCGTACGTTCAGGGGTGCTGCTCAGGCCGAACAGACGGCACATCCCAAGGTCCTCCTTCTCCGTCGTCTCCGCTCCGGCCCGTACCCGGCCCGGCGCCGTCAGCCGTGGTGCCGGGACCGCACGGCCCCGGCGCCGTGCGCGAAACCACCGGCCTCCTCGGCGGTGTGACGCGGCCGGTCCTGGTCGGAAAGGCGGGGCAGGACCCGGCGCAGGTCCTGCAGCAACAGGTCGGCCAGGTCGTTGCTGAAACCGTTACGGACGACGACGCGCAGCACCGCCAGGTCCGTGCGGTTCTTCGGAAAGGTGTAGGCGGGCACCAGCCAGCCGCGCTCGCGCAGCGCGGCGGAGACGTCGAAGACCGTGAAGTTGTCGATTCCCTCCCGTACCCGGAAGGCGAACACCGGAGCCTGGCCGCCGTCGGTGACCAGCTCGAACCGGTCCAGCCTGGCGATCTCCCCGGACAGCCGGGTCGCCACGTCCCGGCAGGTCTGCTGGACCCGGCGGTAGCCGTCGAAACCCAGCCTCAGGAAGTTGTAGTACTGCGCGACCACCTGGGCGCCGGGGCGGGAGAAGTTCAGCGCGAAGGTCGGCATGTCCCCTCCGAGGTAGTTGACGTGAAAGACCAGGTCGTCGGGGAGCGCCTCGGAGTCACGCCACAGCACCCAGCCCACCCCCGGCATCACCAGCCCGAACTTGTGCCCGGAGGTGTTGATCGACGCCACCCTCGGCACCCGGAAATCCCAGTGCAGGTCGGGGTCGAGGAAGGGCGCGATCATCGCGCCGGAGGCGCCGTCCACGTGGATCGGCACGTCGAGCCCGGTACGGGCCCGCAGGTCGTCCAGGGCCGCGGCGATGTCGGCGATGGGCTCGTAGCTGCCGTCGTAGGTGGAGCCCAGGATGGCCACCACCCCGATGGTGTTCTCGTCGCACAGCTCGACGGCGGTCTCCGGGCTCAGGTGGTACCGGTCGCCCTCCATCGGCACGTACCGGGGTTCGACGTCGAAGTAGTCGGCGAACTTCTCCCAGCAGATCTGCACGTTGACGCCCATCACCAGGTTGGGCCTCCCGGCCGGGCGCCCCTCCGCCTGGCGCCGGTGCCGCCAGCGCCGCTTGAGCGCCAGGCCGCCCAGCATCGCCGCCTCGCTCGACCCGGCCGTCGAACAGCCCACCGCGCGGTGGGGGTCCTCGGCGTGCCAGAGCCGGGCGAGCATGTCCACGCACCGGATCTCCAGCTCCGCGGTCTGCGGATACTCATCCTTGTCGATCATGTTCTTCTCGGCGCACTCGGCCATCAGCCGCCGCGCCTGCGGCTCCGCCCAGGTGGTGACGAACGTCGCCAGGTTCAGCCGCGCGTTGCCGTCCAGCATCAGCTCGTCGTGCACCAGCTGGTAGGCCGTCTCCGGCTCCATCTCCCCGTCGGGCATGGCGTAGCGCGGGACCCGGAGCGGCTCCCGGCTGAAGATCGGGTTGACCTCCAGATCGCGGCTTCCCCGCCCGGTGTGACCGGGCCGCCTCAGCGGCATCGCCCCACCCCTCCCCCACCGACCACTGCCCTCACCTGGGCTTTCCCCCTAGGCTGGGTACCCGTGCAGCCGCCGTACGACACCAGCCGCCGGTGATCCGCCCGACTCGATCACCGGTACGGCTGCCACCTGACCGTCTGGTCGCGGGCCTTGAAACTGCGCATGCGGTGTTCCCACTGCGACCGGATACCCGGGTTGCTGCGCAGCACGGGCAGGACGCTGGTGACCAGCTTCAGCTCGCGGAGGCGGCGCAGCACCGGGAAACCGCGCCAGCGGGTGACGTCGAAGCCGTAGCCCTCGGCGAGCGACGTGTGCTCGTCGGCCGGGTAGTCCATCCGCAGGCGGCCGACCGCCACCGGGGCGAGGTCCCACTCGCGCGGGCCTGTCCCGGTGCTGTCGAAGTCGCACAGCACCGGCCCCCTGGGCCCGGCGATGACGTTGCCCATGAACACGTCACCGTGGATGACCCCGGCGGGGAGCGCGTAGTCGAGCGCGGCGAGCCGCTCCTCGACCTCGTCGCACTCGTCCAGCAGGAAGGCGTGGTCGCCCGCGGACAGGTCCTCCGGTTCGGCGAGCCGCTGACGGACCTCGGCCATCGGGGCCCACTCCGGCAGGTCCACCGGCGGGTCCGGCAACCTGTGCAGGCGTCTGAGCAGGGTGGCCAGCTCGCCGCCGCCGGGGCGCGGGCCCACCTCGGGGACGTGCTTCCACAGCGTGACCAGGTGGCCCTCCACCTGGAGCGGCTGCTCGCAGCCCGGCAGGAGCCGTACCGCGGGGAAGTCGTGGTCGGCCAGCCAGCGGGCGACCCGCACCACGGTCGGCACCCGCGAGCGGGCGGCCGAGGATCCGGCGATGCGCACCACGACGGGCGCCCGGCGCAGGCGGAAGACCGCGTTGTTGGTGAACTTGATCAGCTCGGCGTCACCGGACGCGAGCCCGGCCCGGTCACAGACGGATGCCAGCAGCGAGTGGAGCCGATCGCGGGTGAGACCGCCTGCCTGACCGGCGGCGTGCTCTGCGGCGTGGTCGGTGGTCATCGTCATGCCGCACGCACCACCGAGATGCGCCGGGCGAGATCCTGGGCGTCACCGGCGTGCGCCCGCATCATGGCGACCGCCTGCAGCGGCGCGAGACGGTCGGTGATCCGCATTGAGCGGATCTCGGTCGCCAGGGTGACCGCCTCGTTGCCGTTGGCGATCCCGGCGGTCATGTCACCGGCTCTGAGCTGCACCGTCGCCAGAGCGGTCAGCTCGAAGGCCCTGCTCCTGGCCATGCTCGGGTCGCGCTGCCCGAGCGCGTCGGTGAGGAAGCGTTCGGCGATGCCGAGGTGGCTGTCGAGGTGGGTCTCGGCGAGGTCTGCGTGCACCATGCCACTCGTGGCGTCGAGGTCGGCGGCGCCGAAGAAGCTCACCCAGGCCGGGGACTCGCGGTCACGGGCGCGAGCCAGCTCGTCGGCCGCCCGGTTGATCGACTTGAGCGCGAGATCGCTGTCGCCCAGCAGGGCGTAGGCCCACGCCTCGTTGGCGAAGAGCATCGCCACGGTCCGCTCGCAGCTGGCGTCCTGCGCGCAGATCTGTCCGAGCTGGAAGAACCGCAGCGCGTCAAGGATGCGGTCGCAGTGCAGGTGGACACGGCCCATCCGGTACAGGACGTTGGCCGCCAGCGAGGAGTTCCTCGCGTGTTTGGCCTGTTCGAGCGCGCGGGCCAGGTGGCTTCTGGCCGAGCCGTACAGGCCGACGTCGAAGGAGGTCCAGCCCGCGAGGTTGTGCTGGTCGGCCAGTGCCTGGTGCAGGCGGAGGGTGACCGACTCCGGGCACGAGGCCCGTAGCAGCCGCTGCGACCAGGCCAGCTGTGCCACCACCGCGTCGCGGCAGACCCCGCCCCCGTGCCGGTAGTCCAGGGCGCGCAGCGTGCGGGTCACCGTCTCGATCTGCTCGACGTCGGCCATGCCGATGCGGTGCGGGACGGGGGTCTCCGTGGGTGTGACCGGCTCGGTCCACTCCTCCGCGTTCCCGGACGCCGCGCCGATGGTCACCTGCGCGGCGTGCGCGAGCAGGCGGCGCACCTGCTCGTCCTCGTTGGAGTCGTCGCGCTGGTCGGCCGCCGGGACCGGTGTGGTGCAGGAGGCGTCGTAGGCCAAACCCATGTAGCCACGGGGAATGCCCAGGCCGTCGGCGATCCGGCCCAGCACGTCGTACGCCATCACCTGGCGACCCTTGAGGATCTCGGATATCTCCGACTGGGACTGCGCGGTGAGGGCGGCGATGTGACGTTGCGAGACGCCGATCCGCTGCAGTAACCGGTACACGGTGGCCATGTCGCGGGCGGCCAGGGCCTGTCGCATCTGCGGGCGTTCCCAGAGTGCGGGGTCGACTTCCCGCGCGTTCGCGTTGCTGACGTTCATCCGCTCTTCCCACGGCCGAGTTCCCTTGCCGCCAAGGTAACCGGCGATACGACGTCGCCGGAGCCGTATCGGTGCGACCGATCACCCAAGATGATCGGCTCGACCTATCACCCGACCGATCTGCGGAGAGTATTGGTCCTGCGACTCTCCGTATATCGGCCTTGTCCCTCAGGATGGGGGATTCAGACCAGCGAGCGCGATCCCGCGGCCCTGGTGTCCTACTCGATAGGAGCAACGATGCTCACCGAGCACGCTCCAGCTCTGGAGGTCGGCGTGCGCGGCAGGCACCGCGGACGCTTTCGAGTGACCGCCTGGTGCCTCCCCCCGGGCAACGCCGCCCGCCGGGCCCGCAAGCTGCTGCACGACCTGCTGTCCCGGCCGCCATTCGCCCCCGACGACGTCGCCGACCTGGAGGTCGTGGTGACCGAGCTCGCCACGAACGCCGGCAGTTACGCCCCCGGCCCCTACGAGCTGCGCGTCCTACACGACCGCGAGCTGCCGATCAGGGCCGAGGTCGCCGACGCCGGCGGCGGGGTCCCGCTGATCGAGCGTCTGCTGCGCCGCCCGTTCACGCTCCCCGGCCACGTGGACGAGCTGTCACTCGGCGGGCGGGGCCTGCGGATCGTCGAGGAGTACACCTCCGGGCGCTGCGGGGCGCGCTGGACCCGGCTGTGCGGCACCGGGCAGATCGGAACCGGTGTCTGGTTCGACCTTCCGGTGCACCGTCCCCGGACGTGAGCGCGCCCCGGCGGGGCACGGGCTCACCGCCCGGACCTCGCCCTCAGGAGCGCGGACAGGCGCTCCACCTCGTGCCGCTCCAGGCGGGCCGGCGCTCCGCGGCAGTGGGTCTCGGCCTCGCCGTGGCGGCCGGGTTCCTTGCACAGCACCCCCAGGGCCGGCCGCACCACCGCGCCCACCGCGCCCCCTCGGCGTACCGGCCGTGCCTTCGGCAGTGCACACCGCGCAGCAGGCACCGGCGGATCACCTTGATCGGGAACATCTCGGTGGGTTCGTTGTTGTGCCGGACTCCGTGGGAGTGTTGCGGCTTATGAGTAGGTCGTTGAAGATGACACACATCCTGCTGGTGGCCGCGTTCGCCGCCGGCCTTTCCGCCTGTTCGGCGGAGGACGGCTCGTCCGCCTCCTCCACCGCCCCGGCCGTCTCCGCCTCTCCCACCGGATCCGAGAGCACCCCCGCCCCTGCCGTCACCGTCACCGTCACCGCGGAGCCCTCGTCTCCGGCGGACTCGACCGACTCCCCCGCCGAGCCCGGGGGGGACGAGCAGGGTGACGGCGCCGGGGACACCGGACCGGCCGTCTACCTGCTCGGACCACTCGGCACGAGTCCGGGACAGCCGGGCTGGATCACCGTGCAGACCGGCGACGGCGATGTGCAGTCGGTCATGCTCAGCCCGGACGCGGTGGTGCTCGACGCGCGGGGGACGATCTGCGACACGGGCAAGGTCCCGCACAGGTGCACCGCGGCACAGCTGGAGAGGGCGCTCAACGCGCGAAAGCCCCTGAACGCCAAGGTGATGCTCCAGGGCGGGGTGGCGGTGAGGATCGAGGCGACCACCGGGAGGTGACCGGGGCCGGCGGCCCCACGCGTTCGGCCGCGTGGGTCCGCCGGTCGGCCGCGGGGAGGCGCGGGTCAGCCCACGGTGCAGGGCGCGCCGTTCAGGGTGAACTCGGTCGGCCTGGGGTTGGCACCGGTGTAGGTGCCGTTGAACCCGATGCCGGTCGAGGCGTTGGGCGCGATGTTCGCGTTCCATGACAGGTTCGTCGCGGCGACGACGGCGCCCGACTGCGACCAGGTCGCCGACCAGGCGGGCAGGGTGACCTTCTGGTCGCCGGGGAAGGCGAACCGCAGCGTCCAGCCGTTGACGGCCGAGGTGCCGGTGTTGGCGATGGTCAGGTTGGCACTGAAGCCACCTCCCCAGTCGTTGACCGTGTAGGTGACCTTGCAGGTGCCGCCCTCGCCGCCACCGCCACCCGTGGTCGCGGTCACCACGGCCGAGCGGGCCGAGCGGTTGCCCGCCGCGTCACGCGCGTACACCGCGAACGTGTGGGCGGTGCTCGCCGCCAGCCCGGTGACGGATGCCGAGTTGGTCGTCGGTGTCGCCACCGTGGTCTCGGTCGTGCCCTGCACCCGCACCACGTCGTAACCCGTCACGCCGACGTTGTCGCTGGACACCGTCCACGTCAGGTTCACCGACGACGAGGTCACGTTCGACACCGTCGGGGTGCCCGGCACCGTCGGCGGGCTGGTGTCCGCGGCGGACTCGTAGATCAGCCCGTATCCGTAGGGGAAGAGCGGGGTCTTGCCGTCCCCGTCGTTGATCGGCTGCTGGCCGGCGCTGTTCATCCAGGTCACCGGGAGCCTGCCGGTGGGCTGGGTGAGGCCGAAGAGCACGTCGGCGACGCCCTGCCCCTCGGTGCCCGGCAGCCAGGAGGCCACCAGCGCGTTCCACCCGGAGAGCTGGGAGGAGATGTCCAGTGGGCGGCCGGAGACCAGGACCACGATCACCGGCACCCCGGAGGCGCGCAGCGTGTTGATGGTGTTCAGGTCCGCGCCGTCCAGCCCCATGGCCCCGGTGCGGTCTCCCTGACCTTCCGCGTACGGGGTCTCGCCCACCACCGCGATCGCCGCCCGGTAGGAGGAGTCGATGCCGCTGCCGTTCTGGTTGTAGGTCACCGTCGTGGCGGAGCCGACGGTGTTGCGGATCCCCTGCAGGATGGTGGTGCCGGGGGTGATGTTCCCCGACGAGCCCTGCCAGGAGATCGTCCAGCCGCCGCTCTGGTGGCCGATGTTGTCGGCGCTCCTGCCCGCGACGAAGATCTTGCCGCCGCCGGTGGCCAGCGGCAGGATATTCCCGCCGTTCTTCAGCACCACCTGCGACCTCGCCACCGCCTGGCGGGCCAGGGCGCGATGCGCGCCGCTGCCCACGGTTGAGGTGTAGGTCCGGTCGGCCAGTGGCCTCTCGAAGAGTCCCAGCTCGAACTTCTTGGTCAGGATGCGCCTCGTGGCGTCGTCGACGCGGGACAGCGGCACCCGCCCCGCCTGCACCTCGGCGCGGAGCAGGTCGATGAACTGCCGCCAGGCCTCGGGCTCCATCACCATGTCGATGCCGGCGTTGATCGCGGTTCGCACGTCGACGGCGGAGAGCCCGAGGGCGCCGTCGATCTGGTCGACGCCGTTCCAGTCGGAGACGACGAAACCGGTGAAGCCCAGTTCGTCCTTGAGCACCGAGGTGACCAGATACCGGTTCCCGTGCAGCCTGCTGCCGTTCCAGCTGCTGAACGAGACCATCACCGACCCCACCCCGCGTTCCACCGCGGCCCTGAACGGCGGCAGGTGAATCGCCCGCAGCTCGGTCTCGGTCAGCTGCGTGTCGCCCTGGTCGACGCCGTTCGTGGTGCCTCCGTCGCCGACATAGTGCTTGGCGGTGGCCAGCACCGAGGCCGGCCCGTTCAGCGCCGCACCCTGCGTGCCCGTGATGAAGCTCGTCATCGACGAAGGGATCTCCGGCAGTTCCCCGAAGGACTCGTAGGTGCGGCCCCACCGGTCGTTGCGCGCGACGCAGACGCAAGGGGCGAAGTTCCAGTCGACGCCCGTCCCGGTGATCTCCTCGGCGACCGCCCGGCCGATCTGCTGCACCAGGGCGGGATCCCGGGTGGCACCGAGCCCGATGTTGTGCGGGAAGATCGTCGCGCCGACCACGTTGTTGTGGCCGTGCACCGCGTCCACACCGTAGATCATGGGGATGCCCAACGGCGTCGCGAGGGCGGCGTTCTGGTAGCCGTCGTACATGTTCGCCCAGGAGGTGGCGTTGTTGGGCGAGGGCGCCGAACCGCCGCCGGACAGCACCGAGCCGAGCCGGTAGGTGGTGACGTCGGAGTTGCCGACCGAGCCGCGTTCCGCCTGGGTCATCTGGCCGATCTTCTCGTCCAGCGTCATCCGCGAGAGGAGGTCGGCGACCCTGGTCGCCACCGGCAGGCCGGGATCCTGGTAGGGATTCACGGCCGCCGACGCCGTCGCCGTCGCCGTTGCCGGGACGGACATCCCGGCCGCCAGCAGCAGCGCGGCGAGCCCGGCGCGGAGACGGCGGCCCGGCCGGCCGAGCCGATCGGTCAGGAGGGAGGTGCGCACATCGGGCCCCTTCGGGGAGGTCTTCCGGAAAAGCGGGTCGGACGGCTCGCGCCGGCCATTGTGGGAGCGCTCCCACATCTCGCACCATAGAATGCGGCCCCCCGCGGGCCAAGGGACCTCCACCTCCCCACCGGCCTGCCGGCCCGGCACTCACCGGGCCACCTGGACGGACTCACCCCGGCCCGTCCGCCGCCCGGTGAAAATTTCACCGCCGGACCAGGCACCGACGGACCCCGCCCTCGGCGGTTCCCACCGGATCGCCGTACCGTCGAACTGCTAGAACGGTGTTCATGCCACAAGCCCGCCGGCAGGCGGGCACGGCAGAGAGCATGCAGAGGTCGCGTAGATGTTGAAGCTGGACCGGTTGGTGAACGTTCTCGGCGGCTACGGGGCTCGGCTCTGCTGCGCTCCGGCGTCGCGGGACGTCGAGCTGCGCAGCGTGGTGGTGCATGATCCGACCGACACCCGCCCCGCGACCGGTGACGTGTTCCTGGCGGTGGGCGTGGAGTCGGCGTCCGACGCCGTACGCCTGGCACGGGCGGCGCGGGCCGTCACGGTGCTGGTGCACGGGACCCCTCCCCTCGACGAGGGCACGCTGGAACAGGCCCTCGCCGACGGGATCGCCGTGCTGCTCGTCGAACCGGCGGTGTCCTGGAGCCAGCTCCTCGGCGTGGTGTACGGCCTGGTGCTCGAAGGCAGCCAGACCGGGCGGGGGCCGAACGATCTGCTGGCCTTCGCGGACACGCTCGCGGCCGAACTCGGCTACGCGGTGACGATCGAGGACCAGATGTCGCGGGTCCTGGCCTACTCCGGCTCGCAGCAGACCGCCGATCCGGCCAGGCTGGAGACGATCCTGGGCAGGCGGGTGCCGGACGCCATGCGCCGGCTGTTCGAGCGGGAGGGCGTCTTCGCCCATCTGGCGACCTCCGACGAGCCGCTGTTCGTCGACCCCTCACCGGCACACGGTCTCAGAGGCCGCATGGTGGTCGCGGTGCGGGCGGGGCGCGAGTTGCTGGGATCGATCTGGGTCGAGTGCGAGAGCCCGCTGTCCGACACGCGCCGGACCATCCTGGAGGACGGGGCGCGGGCGGTCGCGCTGCACCTGCTGCGCTCCCGGGTCAGTGCGGACCTGGAGCGTCAGGTGGAGTCCGATCTCGTCATCCAACTGCTGGAGGGGACCGCCGACACGGCCGCGGTGATCAGCAGGCTCGGCCTGCCCCGGGAGCGGTTCCGGGTGATCGCGCTCCAGGCGCACATCGCCGAGGAGCGGCATGCCGCGATCCTGCTGGCCTTCGAACGCGCGACCACCGGTTTCGGCTGGTCGCGGGCAGGACGGAGCGCGCTGTTCGGCAACACCCTGTACACGGTGCTGCCCTGTGACAACGATGCCGCGCCCGCCCTGGACTGGCTCGCCGCGATCGCGAACGTCCTGCCGCGGCGGGTCACCGTGCTCGCCGGTGTCGGCGGCCCTGCGGGACCCGCCCAGCTGGCCGCGAGCAGGCAGGAGGCCGACGAGAGCCTCGCCCTCCGGGCGGTGCGGCCCACCGGCGCCCCGGCGGTCGTCTACGACGAGGCGTGGGACGAGATCCTGCTGCAACGCCTCCGGGCCGCCGCCTCGGCGGGACGTACCCCCGCCCGCGGGCCGGTCGCCGAGCTGACCCGGCATGACTCCGAGCACGGCACCCAGTACATCGCGACGTTGCGCGCATGGCTGGAGGCGCAGGGTGATCTGGCCGTCGCCGCCGGCCGCCTCAGCGTCCACCCGAACACGGTCCGCTACCGGCTGCGGAAGATGGCCGAGATCACGAACCTCCAGCTCGAACTGCCGGAGAAGCGGCTGGCGATGATCATCGCGCTGGCCGTCGGCCGGACCTAGACCCGCGGCGGGGCACCGGCCGGCCGGTGCCCCGCGGAGCGGAGGAGGGAGCGGCGGTGGGCGCCGGATCCGGGGCCCAGCCCCCGGCGCTTGTCCTCGCACGACAAAACACACCATTGCGCTTGTCCGAAATGCACACACCACTCTCCGGCCAGGCCAGCGATCCTCGAAAGAGGCAATGAATATCAGAGTGGAGAAAATGGTCATGGGCATCGACGGTGGGCCGCGTACGGCAGTGGTGATCGGCGCCGGCGTGGTGGGGTTGTCCACCGCGTGGTTCCTGCAGGAGCGCGGCGTGGAGGTCACGGTCGTGGACCGGGACGACGTGGCCGCGGGCGCGTCGTGGGGCAACGCGGGCTGGCTCTCCCCTGGGCTGGCCATCCCGCTGAACGAGCCCGGCGTCCTCCGCTACGGCCTGCGCTCCCTGCTCGACCCGAGCGCCCCACTGCACATCCCGGCCACCCCCGACCCGGCGCTGCTGTCGTTCCTCACCCGGTTCGCCGCGAACTGCAGCTGGAAGTCCTGGGGCCGTGCCGTACGGGCCAACCTCCCGTTCAACGAGGAGTGCCTGGAGGCGTTCGACGTGCTCACCGCGAACGGCGTCGAGGCCCCCACGGTCGAGGCCCCGATCATGGCCGCCTTCGAGACCCCGCGGCAGGCGGTGGCGCTCCTGCACGAGCTTCGGCGCATCAACGAGTCCGGCCTGGAGATCAAGTACAGCGCGTTCGAGGGTGACGACCTCGGCAGGCAGGCGCCGCAGCTCTCCTCGCGCGCGCGGGCCGGGATCCGGCTGGACGGGCAGCGCTACGTCGACCCCGGGGAGTTCACCCGGTCGCTCGCCCGCTCCGTCGCCGCCCGGGGCGCCACGATCCGGTCCGGCTTCCGGGTGATCGACGTCTACTCCCACTCCGGCGGGATCGCCGTCCGGTCGGCTGACGGGGACTCCGTCAGCGCCGACGCCGTCGTGCTGGCCACCGGCGCGTGGCTGAACCAGCTCGGCGCCTCCTGGGGCGTCCGGGTTCCGGTACGCGCCGGACGCGGCTACTCGTTCACCGTGCCGACGGACGAGCCCGTGCCCGGGCCGATCTACCTGCCCGCCGTGCGGGTGGCCTGCACGCCCTACCAGGGCAAGCTGCGCGTCGCCGGCACGATGGAGTTCCGGGACGCCGACGCCCCGCTGTACCAGAGGCGCGTCGACGCGATCATCGCGTCCGCCCGGCCGCTGCTCAGCGGCGTCTCCTGGGAGGAGCGCACCGACACCTGGGTCGGCCCGCGCCCCGTCACCCCCGACGGCAGGCCGCTGATCGGCGCCACCCGCGCCCCCGGCAGGTACGTCGCCGGCGGCCACGGCATGTGGGGGTTCACCCACGGACCGGTCACCGGTCGCATGCTGGCCGAGCAGATCACCACCGGAAAGCAGCCCGCGGCCCTACGGGACTTCGACCCCGTCCGCTGAGGCGGGACGGTTCGGCCCGCGGGCGGTGATCAGAACACTGCCCGAGGGGATCGTGGCCCAGTCGGCGATGCCGTCGCGGATCCAGGCCACGGTCCCCGCGCCGTACTCGGCCGCCAGCTCCGCGCGATGGGTGTCGAGCCGCTCCAGGATCCGCCGGTAGAACGGTTCGGTGTACTCGGTGAGGTCCTCGACGGCGTCGACGCCGAGACCGGCGGCGCGCAGGATCTCCACATACGCCCCGGCCTGCTCGATGGAGTGGACCTGGAACATCTCGAAGTACGCCGCCAGCCGAGGCCGCAGCTCGCCGGTGACGGGAACGTGCAGGCACGGGGCCTCCACCACCAACCGGCCACCGGGCCGCAGCACCCGGACGAGCTCGGCGAAGAGCGGCTCCGGCGCGAAGTGCGGCGTCGACTCGAAGACCAGCACCGCGTCGAACGCGCCGTCGGGGTAGGGCATGGCCAGCGCGTCGCACCGTTCGAAGGAGACCAGCGGTTCCACGCCCCGTTCGCGCGCCCACGCCCTCCCTCGTTCCAGCGCCCGCTCGTCGACGTCGATCGCCGTCACCCGCGCCCCGGTGCGTTCCGCCACCGTCACCGCGGGACGCCCGTTCCCACAACCCACGTCCAGCACCAGCTCACCGGCCCGCGCGTCCAGGCGGTCGACCACGACCCCGGTCAGCCGGTCGGTGGCCTCCTCGATCGGCGTGTCGTCGTCGGGCCCCGACCAGTAGCCGTAGTGCAGGTCGAGCCCGCCGACCTTCTCCGTCAGCGAGGCCAGGTAGTCGTAGGAACCCGTGGCGGGACAGGGCGTGCTGGGCATCTTTCCTCCGTACACCGATCCGGCTCGCCGGTCACCAGGACACCGGCAGTGATTCGAGGCTGTAGGCCGCGTTCATCGGGGTGAACCGGAGCTCCTCGAACGGGACCTCCAGCCGCAGGCCGGGGAAGCGGTTCAGCAGGCGGGGAACGCAGACCCGTAGTTCCAGCCTGGCCAGCTCGGCGCCCAGGCAGTAACGGGCGCCGTGCCCGAAGGCGAGATGGGGCAGCGGCTCGCGGGTGATGTCGAAGCGGTCGGCGTCGGGCCCCAGGACGGCGTCGCGATTGGCCGACGGCAGGGAGCACAGGACGTACTCCCCCGCCCGGATCTCCTGGCCGCCGACCGTGACGTCCTCCTCGGCGGTGAAGACCTTGCCGAAGGAGACCACCGACAGGTGGCGGAGCATCTCCTCGACCGCGCGGTCCACGTCGGCTGAACCGTCGCGCAACGCCGCGGCCTGGTCCGGGTGGCGCAGCAGGAGCAGGGCTCCCAGCCCGATCGTGCCGGCCGTCGTCGCGTACCCCGCGAGCAGCAACTGGGCGGCGATCCCGGCCAGCTCGACGTCGGAGAGATCCGCGCCGTACGACGAGATCAGCCTGCCGACCAGGCCGTCGCCGGGATCGCGGCGGCACCGGGAGACGAACGCGCTCAGGTAGGTGTCCAGCTCGGCGAAGGCGGCCGCCTGCTCCAGCGGCCTCGGGGCGAAGTCGAGGAGGACGTCGGCGTTGCGCCGCAGGTGCTCCCGGTCGGGCTCGGGGATTCCGAGGAGTTCGAGGAAGATCCGCGCCGGGACCGGGAGCGCGAAGTCCGCGATCAGGTCGGCGCCGGGCCCGGAGCGGCGCATCGCCGCCATCCGCTCGTCGGCCACGGCCTCGACGCGCGGGCGCAGCGCCCGCAGCCGGCGGGCACCGAACTCCGCGTTGAGCATCCGCCGGAGGCGCGCGTGCTCGCGGGGGGCGTACGTCGAGAAGAAGCCGGGGCGCGGCGGCGGGAACCCTCCCGGCGGCTCCGGCGGCGGGATCGGGCCGTCGACCGCCGCCCTGGAGCTGAATCGCCACTGGTCCGCGACCACGCGGCGGGCGTCGGCGTAGCGGGTGACCAGCCACGCGCTCGCCCCGGTCGAGAGGGTGACCCGGACCACCGGCTCCTCGGCCCGCAACCGGGCGAACTCCTCGGCCGGGTCGAGGGGGCAGACGCTGGAGCGGCGGACGAAGAGCGGCACCGGCGGGCTGTCGTCGATCACGGTTGTCACGCGTGCGGGGAGGAGGAGAGTCGCCGCACGCCGGTGTCGCCGAGGCGGGTCACGATGTCGGTGACGAGGGCCGCCTCCGCGCCCACCGGGTAGAAGTGGTCCCCAGGGAAGGTCAGCAGCTCGAACCCCGCGGCCGCGACGCGGTTCCAGGCGCGCATCTCGTCGTGGCTCACGCGCCGGTCGTCCGTCCCCAGGTAGGCGGTGATCGGAGCGGCGATCCTCGGGGTGGAGGCGGGCCGGTAGGCGTGCAGCAGGTCGTGGTCCGCCCGCAGCGCGATCATCGCCAGGTCCATCAGCTCGGGGAAGCGCAGCAGCGCCGGATCCGCGGCCGCGGCCTGCTCGGCGAGTTGGTCGTCGCCGATGGGGATCCGCCGCGCGTCGCTCGCGCACAGGTGCGGCGGCGCGTGCGCGGACACCAGCAGCGACGCCGGGGAGATCCCGTGCTCCACGGCGAGCCTGACCGCGACCTCGTAGGCGACCACGGCGCCCATGCTGTGCCCGAACAGGGCGAACGGGCGGTCGAGCAGGGAGAGGAGCACCCGGCAGACCTGGTCGACGAGAGGCTCCATCCGGTCGATCGGCCGCTCGTTGATGCGGTTCTGCCTGCCCGGGTAGCACACGGCGGACAGCTCGACGTCCTCGGGCAGGTGGTCCTGCCATCCCCGGTAGAAACTCGGCGACCCCCCGGCGTGGGGGAAGCAGACCAGGCGCAGCCGAGGCTCGGCGAGCACCTGCCGCCGGCGCAGCCACATGCACTGATCGGCTGGGATCGTCTCGGTCATGACAGATCGCTCCTTTCGAGAACCGGGCGCGGACCACCCGCCCCGGCCTCTCCCTCGCCGTCCGCCCGGGTCGCGGCGAGTGCCTTCGCCAGGCCCTCGATCGTCGGAGCGACGAACAGCGCCTTGACGGGAAGCTGGACCCCGAATCGCTCCTTGCAGCGCTGGACCACCTGCAGCGCGCTCAGCGAGTGACCGCCCAGGAGGAAGAAGTCGTCGCGCCTCCCGATCGTGTCGACGCCGAGCACGTCCTGCCAGACGGCCAGCAGCTCCAGCTCGCGCGGGCTCCACTCGTCGGTGCCGCCGGCGGACGGCGCGGCGGGGTGGCGCGGGCGAGGCGGCCGTGACCGGGCGGCGGGCACGGCGGAGCGCCGCGCGGCCTGCCCCGCGCCCTCCGGCGGCCGGGAGGAGACGACCACCTGTCCCAGGGGAAGGGCCGCCAGGCACCTCTCGAAGGCCGCGACTCCCTCCTCGGGGCTCAACCCGCCGCTCAGCCCCTCACCGGTGAGCTCGCGGTGGCGCCGTTCCATGTCACGGGCCATTCCCACCCCGTTCCAGCGGTCCCAGTTGATCGACAGCACCGGCAGGCCGTCCCGCCGCGCGCAGAGGGCGAACGTGTCGAGGAAGGCGTTGGCCGCCCCGTAGCAGGTGAGTCCGGGAACCCCGGAGAACGAGGCCAGCGAGGAGAACAGCGCGACGAAGTCGGGAAGCGCGCCGACCTCCCGGATAGCGGAGACCAGGGTGGAGGTCCCCTCGGTCTTGGCCCGCAGCGCGGCGGCGACGTCGTCCTCGGTCAGGAACTCCGCCATGCCGCCCCCCGGCACACCGGCGGCGTGGATCACTCCGTGGATCTCGCCGAACCGTGACCGCGTCTCGTCGAGAACCTCCCTGAGGCGCCGGGCGTCGGCGACGTCCGCGCCGCGTACCAGGACCTCGTCTCCCCGGCCCTCAAGGAGAGTCGTCGCCTCGCCACCGCGCGGCGGGAACTCCCCGGACGCTCCGCGCCCGATCAGGACGAGCCGGGCCGAGTACGTGTCCGCCAGGTGCCCGGCCAGCCGGAGCCCGATCCCGCTCGTCCCCCCGGTGATCACATAGGTCCCGCCCCGGCGTATCCGGGGGCCCGTTCCCGGTGTCACCCGCAGCGGCTCGAAGTGGCGCAGCCAGCGGTGTCCCGCCCGCAGGCCGACCGGGTCCTCACCCGGGTTTTCGGGTGAGGGGCGGCAGAGCTCGGCGAGGAGCTCCGCGGCTCGGGTCCCGTGCTCCTTTCCGTCACCGGGATCCAGGTCCACGAGCCGGATGCGCGCGTCGGCCAGCTCATGGCGGAGCGGCCCCGCGGCTCCGATCGTGAGGGCCTCGCGCGGGTCGAGCCGCTCGCTCCCGGTGATCTCCAGGGCCCCCCTGGTGACCAGGGAGAGATCGGCCCGCGGCCGGCCGCTCAGGGCACGGGCCAGGCCGACGACGTGGCCCAGCGGCGGGCAGGTCCGCGAGAGCGGTGACGCTCCCCAGAGGCAGACGATCCGCGGCGGTCCGGCCGCGTCGGCCTCCACCGTCTTCAGGAGCCTTTCGTAGTCCTCCCCGCACCCGGGGTCGATCGTGATCCGGTCCGGGGCCGCGCGCTGGAACGCCCGCCCCGGGGTGACGACCACCGTGGTGGCCCCGTACTCCGCCAGCTTCGCGACGATCGCCTCGGCGAGGGACGACGAGTCGGAGAGCACGATCCAGCGGTGCTCCCGCACCTCCGGCCCCGGATCCGCCGGCACCTCCACGGCGCGTTTCCAGGTGACCCCGTACAGGCCGCCGGGTGAGCGTTCCGCACCGGAGAAGGCGGCGGGCTCCGTGCCGCGCGCCGGGTCCGGCGGGCGGGTGACGGTGGGCGCGAAGGGGTAGGGCACCGCGGGCAGCCGGAGCCGCCGTTCCGGCCAGAGCGAGGGCAGGTCGACCTCGACGCCCGCCTCCCACAACCGGCCCAGCGCGCGGAGCAGGACCTCCCGGTCGGCCCGCTCCTCCAGCGGATGGCGGGTGACGTTGACGACCACGGAGTCCGTGCCCGCCCTCGCCCGGGCCGGCGTGCTCAGCGTCGTACCGGGACCCACCTCGACGAGGATCTTCGGCCCGTCGGCCAGGACGTGGCCGAGCGCGGCGTCGAACCTGACCGTCGCCCTCAGATGGGTGACCCAGTACTCGGGGTCGGCGAAGTCGGCGTCTCCGGTCCCCGTCACGCCTGAGACCAGGCGCATCGAGGGGGCGCGCAGCTCGATCCCGGCCATGAAGCCGCGGAACTCCCCGAGTACGGGGTCGACCAGGGCCGAATGCGCGGCGGTGCCGAGCGGCAGGAGGCGGCCGGTGATCCCACGCCGGTCCAGCAGTTCCCTGACCTCGGCGATGTAGGCGGCGGGGCCGGCGAGCACGCAGGACGCCGGGCCGTTGACCACCGACAGGCACACCCCCTCTCCGAGGAAGGGCTCGACCTCCCGTTCGGAGGCCGGAACCGCCAGCATCGCCCCGTCGCGCAGCGAGGCCAGCAGCTCGCCGCGTTTGGACACGACGGCGAGGGCGTCGCGCAGCGACATGACACCCGCGACGCAGGCCGCCGCGTACTCACCGAGGCTGTGCCCCATCAGCAGGGCGGGGATCACCCCCCGCGACATGAGGAGCCGGGCGAGCGCGATCTCCATGACGAACACGGCGGGCAGCGCCAGGGCGGGATCGCTCTCCCCGTCCGGGAGGGTGTCCGAGACGGGGACCGGCGCCGCGCCGGGCTCGTCCGTCCACAGGGCGCCCAACCGCCCGGCGGCGGAGCGGTCCGGCAGCAGCTCCAGGCACTCGTCCACGGCCGCGCGGAAGACCGGCTCCTCCTGGTAGAGCTCGCGCCCCATCCCGGGATACCGCGTGCCTCCGCCGGGGAACATGAACACCACGTCGGCGTTGCCCGCGCGGACGGCGGGGGCGGTTCCGCCGGTCGCGCGCCCGCGCAGCTCCGCCACGGCGTGGGAGCGGTCGCGGAAGACTCCGGCGTACCGGAAGGGGAGATGGCGGCGGCCGGCCGCGAGGGTACGGGCGAGGTCGGCGAACTCGGGATCGGAGACGTCGCGGAGGGCGTCCGCGCAGGCTCCGGCCATCTCGGCGAGGGCCGTCTCGTCACGCGCGGACAGCGCGACGAGCTGCCACGGAGGGGCCGGGGCGGTGGGCGGGCGCGGCGGCGGCTCCTCAAGGATCACGTGGGCGTTGGTGCCGCCGATGCCGAAGGAGCTGACGGCCGCCCGGCGGGGAACATCCGTGAGCGGCCAGTCCTCCTGCTCCACCGCGAGGCGGAACGGGCTCGTCTCGAAGTCGATCTCAGGGTTGGGGTGCGGCGAGACGACGGGGCTGGGCGGGATCCGGCCGTGCCGGACCATCAGCGCGGCCTTGATGAAACCGGCCACTCCGGCTGCCGCGTCGGTGTGCCCGATGTTCGATTTCACCGAGCCCAGCCGGCAGTATCCGCGCCCGGTCGCCCCCGCCGCCCGGTAGGCCCGGGTCAGCGCGGTGACCTCCACCGCGTCTCCGAGCGCCGTGGCCGTTCCGTGGGCCTCGACGTAGCCGACGGTGTCCGGGTCGACGCCGGAGACCGCGAGCGCGGCCTCCACCGCGGCCTGCTGGCCGCGGACACCGGGTGCCGCGTAGCTGAGCTTGTCCGAACCGTCGTTGGTGACCGCGCTTCCGGTGACCACCGCGTAGACGCGGTCGCCGTCGGCCAGGGCGTCCCCGAGCCTGCGCAGCACCACGATCCCGAGGCCGTCCGCGGGGACGAACCCCGACGCGTCCCGGTCGAAGGACCGGACATGGCCGTCGGCGGACCAGACGCCGCCCTCCTGGTGCAGGTAGCCCTGCCTGCGCAGCGGCGTCCAGGAGACCCCGCCGGCCAGGGCCATGTCACAGTCGTGGGTGATGAGCGCCCGGCAGGCGAGGTGGATCGCGACGAGCGAGGTGGAACAGGCGGCCTGCACGGTGATGCTCGGCCCGGTCAGGCCGAGCTTGTAGGAGGCCCGGGTGGAGAGGAAGTCCTTGTCGTCGGCGGCCGCCAGGAGGTCCGCGGAGGTGCCGAGGAAGGCTCCGCGGTCCCTGTCCCGGTGCGTGCCGAGGGTCTGCCCCGCGTAGACGCCGATGCTGCCGGGGAAGTGGTCGGGCGCGTGGCCGGCGTCGTCCAGGGCGTGCCAGGCGGCTTCGAGGAACATGCGTTGCTGCGGGTCCATGAGGGCCGCCTCGCGCGCCGGGTAGCCGAAGAAGGCGGCGTCGAACCGGTCGGCGTCCCAGAGGATGCCACCGGCGGGAACGAGTTCGGGATCGGCGAGGCGTGCCTCGCTCGCCCCGCCCTCCCGCAGCTCGTCCGGGGTGAGCTCGGAGATGCCCCGGCGGCCCTCGGCGATGAGGCGCCAGTATTCGGCGGTGTCGCGCGCGCCGGGAAAGCGGCAGGCGATGCCGACGACCGCGATGTCGGCACCCGAGACGCCGGCACCCGCGATGTCGGCGCCGTCCGCGTTCGTCGGTTTCAACTCTGTCGTCCTTTCCAGCGGCGTTCCTCCAGTGACCGGCTTCCGGCGAGCAGGTTCCTCCTGTTCGCGGCGGCCGTCGCGAGGTCTCGCCCGGACCGGTCACGGTCCCCGGCGCGCGTGTCGAGAAGTGCCGCGAGCGACCGCACGTCGGGGGCCGCGATGAGGTCGGCGACGGGGAGCAGGACCCCCCGGCGTTCGTGGATGTCGGCCTGGAGGGTGACGAGGTCGACCGAGGTCCCGCCCAGCTCGAAGAAGTTCTCCTCCGCGCCGACCTCGTCGAGTCCCAGCAGCAGCCCCACCATCTCGGCCACCTCCCGCTCTCCCGGCCGCTCTCCCCGGCGTGAGGACACCGCGTGGCCGTGCCGCGGCCGGCCGCCCGCCGGGCTCGGCAGCGCCGCGCGGTCGACCTTGCCGTGGGGGGTCAGCGGAAGCCGGTCCAGTGTCACGAAGAGCGACGGGATCATGTACGGGGGGAGCTGGCCGGCGAGCAGCTCGCGCAGTTCACCGGCGGGAACCCCCGGTCCCCGCGAGAGCTGCGCGTACGCGGTGAGCCTGGCGGTTCCGGTCTCCTCACCGGTGGTGGTCACCGCCGCTCCGGTGACGCGCGGGTGGCGCATCAGGGCCGCCTCGACCTCGCCGGGTTCGATCCGGTATCCCCGGACGTTGAGCTGTTCGTCGATCCGCCCCACGAAGTCGATCTCTCCCCCTCCCAGCCGCCGGGCGAGATCGCCGGTACGGTACAGGCGCGCGCCCGGGCGCCCCGCGAACCTGTCGGGGACGAACCTCTCGCGCGTCAGGTCGGGCCGCTTCAGGTATCCCCGCGCCACACCGCGTCCTCCGACGTACAGTTCGCCGGTCTCCCCCTCCGCGACCGGGTCACCCGCCGCGTCGAGGATGTGGACCTCGACCCCGGCCAGCGGGCGTCCGACGGACGGCCTGCCCACCCCCGGCCGGCAGCGCCCCGCCGTCGCGGACACGGTGGCCTCCGTCGGACCGTAGGCGTTGAACAGGCGTACCCTGGGCGCCCACCGCTCCACCAGGAACTCCGGCAGCGCCTCGCCGCCCGAGGTGAGGGTGGTCACCGGCACCGGGACGTCCTCGGGCAGGGTGGCCAGCAGCGACGGAGCGCCGGACAGGTGGGTGATGTCCAGCTCGCACAGGACGCGGCTCAGCTCTCGGCCGTACAGCGACACCCCGGCCTCGGGGACGCACAGGGTCGCGCCGTTGAGCAGGCTCATCGCGAACTCCCAGACCCAGGCGTCGAACGTGAACGGCGCGAACTGCAGGACGCGGGCCCCTTCGAGGTCGCCGAAGAGCAGCCGCAGCCCCTCCGCCAGGTTGGTCACGCCGCCGTGGTCCACCAGCACACCCTTGGGCGCACCGGTCGATCCGGAGGTGTAGAGCACGTAGGCGAGGCCGTCGGCCCGGGTCGCCGGTGCGGCGTCTCCCCTCGCCGATCCCGTGGCGGGCTCCGGCCTTTCGAGGCCCGGCCGTACGGAGCGCAGGCCACATCCCGGCAGCAGTTCCTCCGGGTCCCGGTCGGCGACGACGATCCGGGTGCCGGTGTCGGACAGCACCAGCTCGTTCCGTCCCACCGGGTGCGACGGCGGCAGGGGCACGTAGGCGCCACCGGCCTTCCAGATGGCCAGGACCACGGCGGGCAGCAGGAAGGAGCGCTCCATCAGCACCCCCACCGTGTCGCCCGCCCGCACCCCCGCCGCCATGAGCTCACCGGCCAGGACCGTGGCGTGCTCGCGCAGCTCCGCGTACGTCATCCGCCCGCCCGGGTGGACGAGGGCGTCACGCTCGGGCGCGGCCTCGGCCCATCTCTCGAAGAGGCGGTCGGCACCGGCCGCGCCGCCGACCGGTTCAAACCCGTGCATGTTTCCCCTCAGCGGTTATGGACGGCCGCTCGGCGGCTGCGGAACTGTTCGGTGAGCACCGCCACGTGCTCGCGCCGGTAGCCCTGCTCCATCGCCTTCAGCACGCGCTCGCGCATCACGCCCAGGTAGGACTGGTCGATCCCGGCCCGCTCCGCGATGCCGGTCAGGTTGTTGAGGACGTCCAGGTGCGAGGTCAGCGGAGCCTGCTCGAAGGTGTAGTCGCGGCGCGCGATGAGCCCGAGGCCGACGCCGATCGTGTTCTGGAAACCGGGGTCGTAGAGCGGCACGGATTCGGCGAAGTCGTTGAGGGGGACGCCCAGGCTCTCCGCGATGGCCGAGCACTCCAGGAAGCCGTTGACGAACGCGTAGTAGAAGGCGCTGGACACGACGTGGTAGGCCTTCGCGTAACCGGGGTCGGAGCCCAGACGCACCTGCTTGCCGGAGAGCGCCTCGGTCACGCCCGCCAGTTCCTTGAAGTCCTCGGCCGCCCCGCCGTAGACAGTGAAGCAGTCCTCGGTGCCGATGGCGTCCGGATAGTTGAGGATCGCCGCCTCCAGGTATCTGCCTCCCGCGGCCTCGACCCGCGCTCGCAGCGGGGTGACGTCGTCGGGGACGCCGCTGGCGTTCTGCACGACGAGCCTGCCGGAGAGATCGGCCGCGGCCTCGTCCAGGACCCGGTGGGTGACCTCGTAGTTGAGCAGGCAGAACAGTACGATCGGGGATGCCTCGATCGCGGCGGCCGCCTTCTCGTGGACGTGGACGTTCCTTCCCGCGAGCCTCTCCGACCGCTCGGGCGTGCGGTTCCAGACCGAGACCTCAAGGCCGGAGTCGGCGCAGGCCCGCGCCACCGCGGAACCGATCACGCCGGTTCCGATGACTGTCATGTCCGCCATGTCAGTGCTCCATCCTGTTGAAGGTCATGACCACTCCACCGACCTCGGTGGCGTCCGCCCAGGCTGCGAAGGTGTCGAGCAGCAGCTCGGCGCCGGCTCCGGTCTCAAGCCGCCTCCGGAGCGCCCGTACGAGCCGGGGGAAGGAACCGCGCACGTTCTCCGTGATGTCGACGAGTTCGGTGATCGCCATCCCCGCCTCCCGCGCCGCCGACAGGTGGTCCTCGGGCGTGTCGAGCGACACGGCGTTCAGCATGGCCAGATAGGGGCCGATGCGCCCGCGGATCTCCTCCGTCATCGGGACCCGCGGGTAGGGCGTCTCGACCACCAGGCGCCCCCGCGGACGCAGCACCCTGGCGATGCCCCGGTAGAGATCGGCGATGTCGAAGTGCGGGGTGACCTCGAAGGCCAGCACCGCGTCGAACGAGGCGGGGGCGAACGGCAGGTCCAGCGCGTCGACGCGCCGGAAGTCCACCATCTCCGCCATCCCGTGCGCCGCGGCGTGCTCGGCCCCGTTGCGCAGTGCCTGCCGGTCGATGTCGATCGCGACGACCCGTGCCCCGGATGTCCGGGCCAGGCGCACCGCCGGACGGCCGTTGCCGCAGCCCACGTCGAGCACCTGTGAGCCGGGACCCACGTCCAGCCGGGCCAGCACGAAGTCGGTCATCCGCTCCGTGGCCTCGGAGATCGTGGTGTCGTCGTCGGGCCCCGCCCAGAAGCCGTAGTGCCGGTCGGGCCCCGCCGTCTCGCCCACCAGTGCGGCGATCTCGTTGTAGGTCGACTCGATCTCCGAGGGAGCCGTTCTGACGTTTCCCGCGTCCACCCGGAGTTCGGAGTCCTCACCGTTCAGACCAGAAATGAGAAACCTCCCGAACCGGCGCCAATAAGCTTAAATTGCCGATCGAATCAATTCCCCGGCCGAGCGAAACAGTAGCAGCGGGGGTCGACACAGTCGACGACCTCGAATATCGGTTTTCCACCCACTCGGGTCAACACTTCCACGAACGGCGGTACCGGCACGCCCCTCTTTCGCCATAAAACCATTTATCGACAAAGGGGGGATCCGTCTTTCTTGGTTTTGCCTTTCCCGCCCCACGGGTAACTCCGCTACGGAAGCCGGGCCGCCTCCGCGGATGGTGAACCAAACGACGGCACCATTGCCCACAAAACGGATGACCGACTCAGGCTGACGGGTGTCAACGGCGACGCCGAGGTCCGGCGCGGTGGCCGGTTCCGGACTTGAACCCAAGCCAGCGAACCGAGTCATTCACCGGAGAGACCGTGGACATCATTCCCGAGCCCGTCGACTACCCTTTCGGTAAGCCCATCCGTCTCGACGTCGACTCCGAATACACGCGGTGCCGCGAGCGGCCGGGGCTGACCAGGGTCCGCCCGCCCTACGGTGACGACGCCTGGCTGGTGACCCGCTACCACGACATGCGTTCGGTGCTGCGCGACCGCCGTTTCGTCCGGACGCCCCCCGCCGGCGGCGACGAGGCGCGCCTCACCGTCCTGCCGCTCCAGGACAGCATCCTCAACACCGACCCGCCGCAGCAGACCCGGCTACGGCGGGTGCTGGCGAGCGGGCTCAGGTTCAACACCGAGCGGATCCACCTGCTCCGATCGATCGCCGAGCGGCGTTCCGCTACGCTCATGGCCGGGTTCGCGGACACGCCTCCCCCGCACGACCTGGTCGGCGACTACATCAAGCCGCTGGTCGTGGAGGTGCTGTGCCCGCTGATCGGGATTCCCAAGCAGGATCTCGCGATCTTCCTGAACTGGTTCGAGGGGTTCGCGAGCACCGCGCTGGCGGCCGACGTCGTGGAGGCCAGGGTCGAGGAGATCTCCCGCTACACCGACCGGCTCATCGCCGCCCGGCGCGCGGAGCCAAGGGACGACCTCGTCAGCGTCCTCGCCCACGCCCTGGACGAGGAGGGTCCCGACGGCGCTCCCGCCGAGGACGGGGGGCTCGCCGAGGCGGAGATCAAGGAACTGGTCAACGACATCCTGCTGGCGGTCGACAACGTCTCGACACAGCTGACGAACGCCTTCTATCTCCTGCTCACCTCACCCGGGAAGCTGGAGGAGCTGCGCGCGGATCCCGGTCTCATCCCGGCGGCCGTCGACGAACTCATACGCTACGCGCCGTTTCCCTCGCACGTCACCTTCGCCCGCTACGCCACCGAGGACGTGGAGGTGGGCGGCACGCTGGTGCGCGCTGGAGAGCAGGTGCTACCCGCCCTTCCCTCGGGCAACCGCGACCCGTCGGTGTTCGCCGACCCGGGCGAGCTCGACTTCCACCGCGGCGCCAACCCGCACCTGTCCTTCGGGTACGGAACGCACCACTGCATGGGGGCGCCCCTGGTGCGCATGCTGATAGGGGTCGCGATCTCCTCGCTGTCGGAGGGCCCGCCGATGCGCCTCGCCGTCTCGGACGACGAGCTGCCGTGGCGCTCGGATCTGCTGATCCGCCGCGTGGAGACACTGCCCGTCACCCGGTGACGCCGCACCCGGCACTCGCCGGAGGCGGACCGCGCGAAAAAGGTGGCGGTCGCCGACCGCACGACCGCCACCCTCGTCACCCCGGCTATTTCACCTGACCGAAGACCTGGCCGGTACGGGAGGTGAGCTCGCCGACGAAGAAGTCACGGCAGGCCCTGAAGTACTCCTCGCTGCTGATCTGGCCGTCGCGGTTGGTGTCGACATTGCCCGCCCCCTTCTCCGCCTCGCTGCTGGACAGCCCCCAGGCCTGCAGCAGCTTCGCGTACTCGGATGGGGACAGAAGTCCGTCGTCGTCGACGTCGGCCGCCGCGAACTCGGCATCGGTCACCGGGCGAAGGAGCTTCTCGGCGTTCTCCTTCTTGGCGTTGTTCTCCATGTAGGAGCGGAACTCCTCCTTGGAGATCTCCTCGTCCCTGTCGGCGTCCATGGCCTCGGCCATGGCCACCCAGGCCCGGTCGTACGCCTCCGTGAGGCGGCGTCCCTTGGCGGATCCCTTCTCGTAGCCGAAGTGCTTGAGGGTCCTGTCCGCCAGAGCCTGCAGGTCACTGTGCTGGATCCTGCCGTCTCCGTTGACGTCGACCAGCTTGAACCAGTGGTCCGATTTGCGGGCAATAGCGTCTATAGCCATTATTTGCTCCATTCATAGGACGACCTACTTCCGTGGCCGAAATACCCGTAGCGAAGCAACAAAAAAACCAAAGAACGAGAAATTCTGGCAGCTGCCAGAAAAACACACAATCGGACTATTCGCGAAAAATCAGAGATGTTCATACTTGAATGAAAGTCGTCACGACCAGTTCGCTCCGATCATGGGCGCGGGCCACCGGGGACCCACGAGCTCCGGACGCCCGCCGACACGCTCACGAGTATCCCTAAGACCTCGATGCCAGCCATATCGGCACATCCGGCCCTTCCGATCAGGCAAAATATCCTGGTGATCGATCCGCCGCAGTCGAACCACCAAGACCCCCAACCCTTCACCCACCTGAGCACACCGAACGCGCCGCTCTATCGTCAGGTGCTGCGCGCGTTCGCGCGAGCGAAGGAACGCTTCGTCGTGCATCTACGGCCCGAGGATGTAGCCGCCGAACTCGGCAGGGACAGTGACGATCAGCTCGCACAGGCCCTGGAAAAACTGACCGAATGGGGAAATCTGCGCGCGGACGCCGACACCGGCAAGGTCACCTCCGTCGAGGACTTCCACCGCAAGCGATTCCTTTTCCAGCTCACCGCGGCCGGTCAGGCGGCAGAGCAGGCCATCGCCTTCTACGAGGAGGCGATCGGCCGCCGAGGCGCGTTGCAGTCGGTGGCCCTCGGTGACATCGCCGAACAGCTCCGATCCCTGTCGGCGCTCACGCAGCAGGCCGATCCCGACCCCGCCAAGGCACATCTGCTGCTGCTCTCCCTGGCCGAGCGATTCGCCTCACTCGCCGACAACGCCCAGGCATTCATGGCGTCACTGCGCCGCGCCATCGACTTCTCCGACGGCGACGTGGACGGATTCGTCGCCTACAAGGAACAACTGATCGACTACATCAACCGCTTCATCGCCGATCTCGCCAACTCCGGCGCCCGCATCGCCACGCTCCTGACCGAGCTGGAGGCTGGTGACCACGAGAGGCTGCTGCGGCTGGCCGCGCGGCGAGAGGCCGCCGACGCCGTACCGGAGGGAACGGATGCGGCCGACGCGTACGACAGGGCCGAAGCCGCGGCGCTCGGCTCGTGGCGGAACCGCTGGCGCGGGCTGAAGGACTGGTTCGTCTCCCAGGACACCGGCCGCCCCTCGCAGGCCCGGTTGCTGAGGCAGGCGGCGATCACCGCGATCAAGCAGCTCATCGACGCGGTCGGTCTGATCAACGAACGTCGCTCGGGCCGCTCCGACCGCTCGGCCGACTTCCGTACCCTGGCCCGCTGGTTCGCCGAGGCACCGGACGAGGCGGCGACACACCGGCTATGGCGCGCCGCCTTCGGCCTGTCGTCCACGCGGCACCTCACCGTCACCGCCGAGACCGAGAGCGCCTGGCGACAGGAGGACCTGGCCCCGAACACACCGTGGCGCGCCGCTCCACCCGTCCGGATCTCCCCGCAGCTACGCAGGACCGGCTCCTACGAACGACGGGGGAAACCGAACCGGGTGCGGGACCGCTCGCAGGCCCGCGCCTTCCTGCTGAAGCGGGCGGAACGCGAAGCGGCGGAGACCGCCGAGGCCCGCGCCATGCTCTGCGGAGGACCGGCTCTCCTGTCCGAGCTCGGCATCCTCGACCCGCGGGCGTTCCGGCTCTTCCTCGCGCTGCTCGGCGACGCACTGGCCGCCCGCTCACCCGGCGAGATCGAGGTCAAGACCGTGACCGGCGACGGTTCGATGGAGGTGCGGCTCTCGCTCGTCCCCGGTGGGGATCAGATCGAGATCCACACCGAGGACGGGACGCTCACCGGCCCCGAGCATCTCATCGAGATCATCGATCTGATGGCGGCCTCGTGATCCGCGACGAGGAGCGGGCGCAGCGGCGAACCGCGCTCCGCGCGCTGCTGGTCAAGCCGCTGCTCACCGCCGAGAACGACGCGGACAGGCTCGTGCTCGTCCGCCGCCACCTGACCGAGCTGCGTGACTGGCTGAACCGGGAGACCGGCTGGCGACTACTGGCCGACGCGGAAACGGCCCGGCTGTTCAAGACCGCTCCGACCCTCGCCGACGCCACCCATCCGGCTCGCGGCCGGTCCAAGGAGCCCTTCGGACGCCGCCGCTACGTGCTGCTCTGCCTGGCCCTCGCCGTACTGGAGCGGGCGGACGCCCAGACCACGCTCGGACGGCTCGCGGAGGAGGTGCTCAACGCGGCGGCCGAACCCGGGCTCGACTTCGCCTTCACCCTGGAGAGCCGGGCCGAGCGAGCCGACCTGGTGGCCGTCGTACGAACGCTGCTCGACTGGGGCGCGCTCCGCAGGGTCGCCGGCGACGAGGACGCCTACCTGTCGGCCACCGGTGACGTCCTGTACGACGTGCACAGACCGGTGCTCGCCACGCTCCTCACTCCGGCGCGCGGCCCCTCCACCATCGATGCCACCGGCTTCGAGGACCGGCTGACCGAACTGACCGCCGAGCCCGTCGCGGATACCGACGACCTGCGCAACCAGGCGATGCGCCGCAGGCTCACCCGCAGGCTTCTGGAAGATCCCGTCGTCTACTACGACGACCTTGACGAGGCAGAGCGCGCCTACCTCGTCTCCCAGCGCCAGGCGATCACCCGCAGGATCGAGGAGGCCACCGGGCTGCTCCCCGAGATCCGCGCCGAGGGCATCGCGATGGTCGACCCCGACGACGAGCTGACCGATGTGCGCATGCCCGAGCAGCGCACCGACGGGCACGTGACACTGCTGGTGGCCGAGCACCTGGCCGCCTGCGGCGAGGCGGGCACCGAAGAGCTGCGCGCCTTCGTACGTGGAGCCGCGGCCGCCCATGCCTCCTTCTGGCGCAAGGGAGTGACCGAACCCGGTGCCGAGGAGGAACTGCTGAGCATCGCACTGGACAAACTGGTGGCGCTCCGGCTGGTCGAGGTCCGCCCAGATCATGTGCGCTCTCTCCCGGCGATCGTCCGCTACGCCCTCGAAGAACCAACTGTCCGCGAACCTGGAAAGATCCGGCGATGACACATCCGACTCCGACCTCGGAGCGTTGGAAGCCCCTCAGAGCCGGGCTCGTCGACATGTTCCACTACGACGTCGAGGAATTCCACTTCCACGACGGACGGCTGCTACTGCGCGGCAACAACGGAACGGGCAAGTCGAAGGTCCTCGCCCTGACCCTGCCGTTCCTGCTCGACGGCGAGCTCGCGCCACACCGCGTGGAGCCCGATGGCGACCGTCAGAAGCGGATGGAGTGGAACCTGCTGCTGGGCGGCAGGCATCCGCATCCCGAGCGGCTCGGCTACACCTGGATGGAGTTCGGCCGGCGCGCCGCCGACGGCACCGTGGAGTTCCGGACGATCGGCTGCGGCCTGAAGGCGGTGCGAGATCGCGGCATCGTCAGGCACTGGTTCTTCGTCACCCCTCAGCGGGTCGGCGCCGGGCTGGACCTGCTCTCCCCCACCGGCGTCTCGCTCACCAGGGATAAGCTGCGCGATGCCGTCGACGGGCACGGCATGGTCTACGACCGGGCCGTTGACTACCGCAGGGCCGTGGACGAGGCGCTGTTCGGGCTCGGTGAACACCGCTATGAGGCCCTGGTCAATCTCCTCATCCAGCTCCGCCAGCCGCAGCTGTCCAAGAAACCGGACGAGAGGCTGCTCTCCCGTGCGCTCACCGAGGCGCTCCCTCCGCTGAGCCCTATCCTGATCAGCACGGTGGCCGAGGCGTTCCACGGGCTCGACGAGGAGCGCGACGCCCTGGGCGCGCTGGAGGAGGCCCGCGGCGCCGCGACCGACTTCCTGACCCACTACCGCAGATACGCGCGGATCGCCGCCAAGCGCAAGGCCGCGGTGCCCCGCACCGCCCAGAGCCGCTACGAACATCTCGGCCGCGACCTCAACGAGGCCGAGAGCCGCCGCGCCGCCGCGCAGGGTGCCCTGCAGGCGGCGAGGGAGTCACTGACCGGGCTGGCGGCGACACGAACACGGCTGGAGGCCAGGAAGGAAACCCTGGAGAAGAGCCCTCGGATGCGCGATGCCGAGCGACTCGCACAGATCGGTGAGGAGGCCGGACGGCAGGCCGGACACGCACGCGTCCAGGAGCGCGCGATGGAGGACCTGGCCACCGAGGTACGCCGCCGCCGGACCAGGGCGGAGGCCGCGGAGGCCAGGGCCGCCCAGGTCGCACGTGAGCTTTCCGCGGCTCGGGAGTCGGCCTCGTCGGCTGCTTACCAGGCCCGGTGCGAACGGGCCCATCTCGACATCGTGGCCCGATGGGAGAAGGATCCGGCCGAAGCCCGCCGCGCCACCGAGACCCTGGCCGACCGGCGATCACAGGCGGTGGCCGAGTTGGATCGCCTGTTCGAGGCCGCCGCCCGGGCCCGGACCAGGCTCGATACCGCCCGCGCCGAGGCCGACCGGCTGACCCATGAGCTCCAGGCCGCCGCCGAACGCATCTCCACCGCCGAGCAGGCCGCGGAGGGGCAGGCCGGCGAGCTGGCCAGCTCCTACCTCGGTTACCTGGCGGGGGTGGTCGAACTGCGGATCGACGACCCGGACTCGGCACTCGCCGCGCTGGAGTCCTGGGCGGTCACCACCGAGGGTCCCAACCCCGCGGCGACCGCCGTCGACGACGCCGCCCGAGCGGCCACCGCCGAGCTGAGCCGCGAGCAGGCAGGGCTGGACGCGGAGCTGCGCGCCCGGCGGCAGGCTGCCGCGGACCTGGCAGAGGAGATCAGCCGGCTGGAGTCCGGCGGTCACGACGCTCCGCCCATCCCGTACACCAGAGCACCCGGCACGCGCGCGGACCGCCCGGGCGCGCCGCTGTGGAGGGTGGTCGACTTCGCCGAGGCGATCCCCGGCGACCAGCGGGCCGGGCTGGAGGCCGCGCTGGAGGCCGCGGGCATCCTGGACGCCTGGGTGACTCCGGCGGGTGCGCTCGTGGCCGAGGACGACACGGTCCTGCTCACGGGTACGCCCGTCGCCGGCCCCTCCTGCTCGGCCGTACTCCGTCCCGCCGTCGACCGCGCCGACCCTCGGGCGTCCGCGCTGCCGGATGCCGCCGTGCACGCGGTGCTCGCCGCCATCGGGCTCGGGCCCGGTGCGGCCACCTGGGTCGCGGCGGACGGTCGCTGGACCAACGGGGTCCTGTCCGGGGCCTGGCACAAGGAGAGGGCCGAACACATTGGCGAAGGCGCGCGGGAGGCGGCCAGGCGGGCACGTCTGGCCCGGCTCCAGGAGGAACTGAACCGGCAGCGCGAGCGGCTGGAGGAACTTCGAGGAGGGCTGGACGTTCTTGCCGCACGGCAGCGCGCGCTCGCCGAGGAGCATCGCGCGCTGCCGTCGGACGCACGGCTGCGCGAGGCGCACGTCAAGCTGGCGGGCGAGCATGAGCGACGGCGCGAGCTGGACGGTGCGCACCGCGTGGCGCTCGGCGTGGTGAGCGCGCGGCAGGTGGAGGTGGAGACGGCCCTGACCTTGGCAGACGAGTTCGCCGGAGATGTCGGCCTGCCCACCGAGGCGGCGGAGCTGGCGTCGGTCAGGACCGGGGTGGCCGGCTACCGTCTCTCACTGGCCGGGCTCTGGCCCGTGGCCGAGACGATGCTCAGTGCACGCGAGGCCGCGACGGAGACGGCCGAGGAGCTGTCCCTGACCCGCGAACGACACACCGAGGCCGCCGAACGGGCGGCGCGGGCCCGGGAGGGGGCGGAGGCCGCCGCGGAGGCGTACCGGGTGCTGCTGGAGACCGCCGGAGCGGGTGTCGAGGAACTCTACCGGCACCTCGACGAAGTTCGGCAGGCCATGGAGGAGCGGGACACCGCCGAACGCGCCGCGCGGCGACAGGAGCAGACCGCCCTGGTCGAGCAGGGCAAGGCGGAGGGCACACTCGGCGCCCTGCGCGGCGAGATCGAGCAGGCGGGGCTGGTACGCGACGCGGCGATCGCCGAGTTCCGCGCGTTCGCCACCACCGGCCTGCTGCATGTCGCCGTACCCTCGCTGGAGATTCCCGATTCCGGCACCGAGTGGGCCGCCACCCCCGCGGTGCTGCTGGCCCGCGCGGTCAACACCGAACTGGAGGACGTCGACGACGCGGACAACCTGTGGGACCGGATCCAGAAGCGGGTCACCGAGGAGCACAAGCTGCTCTCCGACGCCATGGCCCGGCATGGGCATTCGGTCGGGCTGACCCTGCGCGACGGGGTCATGATCGTCGAAGTGCTGTTCCAGGGGCACACCAGGGACATCCCCGGCCTGGCGGAGGCGCTGTCGGAGGAGACCGCGCACCGGGCCCAGCTGCTGTCGGCCAAGGAACGGGAGCTGCTGGAGAACCACCTCCTCAACGAGGTGGCCGGAACCCTCCACGAGCTGATCGCCGCGGCCGAGACCGAGGTGCGGGAGATGAACACCGAGTTGGAGTCCCGCCCGACCTCCACCGGCATGCGACTGCGCCTGGTCTGGAAGATCGCCAGGAATGCCCCCGACGGGCTCGACCGGATCCGCGAGAAGCTTCGCCAGACGGTGGACGCCTGGTCTGTCGAGGACCGCGCCCTGGTAGGCGCCTTCCTGCAGGAGCAGATCGCCAGGGAGTACGCCGACAACCCGGCCGTGGGCCGGACCGAGCAGCTCACCAGGGCGCTGGACTACCGGAACTGGCACGAGTTCGCGATTCAGCGCCTGCAGGACGGCCAGTGGCGCACCGCCACCGGACCGGCCTCGGGTGGCGAACGGGTGCTCGCCGCGTCCATGCCGCTGTTCGCCGCGGCGTCGGCCCACTACAAGTCGGCGGGCAACCCCCACGCGCCACGGTTGGTGGCGCTCGACGAGGCGTTCGCCGGGGTTGACGACGACTCGCGTGCCAAGTGCCTGGGGCTGCTGGCGACGTTCGACATGGATGTGGTGATGACCAGCGAGCGGGAGTGGGGCTGCTACCCGCAGGTGCCCGGTCTGGCGATCTGCCAGCTGTCCAGGCACGACGGCGTCGACGCCGTGCTGGTCACCGCATGGCGCTGGGACGGCCGGGAACGTCGCAGAATGGAACGGCCCGATCCCCGCCCCGCCGCGGTCGTCCCCGAGCAGGAGCCAGAAGGGCTGTTCACTTGAGCGACCGGCTGGAACGACTGCTCGGCACCCAGGAGACCGGGTGGCTCGTCGAACGGGTCCGCCGCCGCCTCGAACAGGGCAGGCCGCCAACCGGGACGGTCACCCTCGGTGCGGCCTCGCCGGAGCAGCGCCGCGCGATCGAGGTGCTGCTGGGCCGCCGCGCGGGCACCGGTACCTCGTTGTCGGTCTCCCTCGACGAGGTCGACCGCGTCCTGCGCTCCAGCGGCGCCTGCCGCGACGGCCTGGCCGCCGCCGTCGTCCTGCTTCGCGGCCCCGTCCGCGACCTACCACGTGAGAACGCCGAACGGGAAGCGGCCTGGCGCGGGGCCCTCGCGGAACTCGACACGGTCGTGGCCGGCCGCCCGGAACTGCACGGCTGGCGTTCATGGCTGGACGCCACCGGTCAGGTGCGACGGAGCGCTCCCGCCCCGGACGAGGCCCGCGTCCTGCTGGACAGGCTGGCCGAGGTGCTGCGCCGCCTGCCGCACCCGGGTATCCCGATCGGCCGTCTGGCGGCGGAGAGCTGCGGCGACGCGCACGCCCTCGACGAGGGGCGGCCACTGGCCACACTGGCGATGTCGGCCGCCCGCGCCCTGGTCGGCCTGCCCTATGCCGGTGAGGGCACGGCCGACGCCCGTAGAAGGGCGTGGGCCGGTGTCGGAGTTCACCTCGACGACCTCTCCTCGACCGTCGTCTGCCTGGGGCTGCCCGGAGACGACCGCACCCCCACCGGGCGGATGCTCGCGGCCGCCCGCGAGGCGGGCGAGCCATGCGTGCTCACCCTGCGCCAGCTACATCGCCACGAGACGCCCTTCACCGCGGGACTGGTACGGATCTGTGAGAACCCTGTGGTGGTCACCGCCGCCGCGGACGAGCTCGGACCGCGCTGCCCCGGCCTGGTCTGCGTCAGCGGCAGACCCTCTGCGGCCGTCTGGCGCCTGCTCGACCTGCTCGCCGCCGGGGGGACCACCTTCGCCTACCACGGTGACTTCGACTGGGGTGGCGTCGGCATCGCCGCAGCCGTCCACGAACGGTTCGGCTGGCGGCCATGGCGCTACGACACCGCCTCCTACGAGGCGGTGGCCTCCCGGAGTCCCCTCACCGGCCGCCCTCGGCCGACTCCCTGGGATCCGGGGCTCTCGGCCGCGATGGCACGACGGGCCGTGCGGGTGGAGGAGGAACTGGTGCTGAGCGACCTGCTCACGGATCTGGCCGCCGACCGGCGATGACGAGCCGGAAACCGGACGGCGCGGCCTCGCGGCGCAGAGGCCCATCTCGCCTCGGCCGCGACCGCGAACAGGTCGGTGTCAAGACGGAGGAAGCCGGCCAGGGCATGCTGCCCCGCGCTCAACGATCCCAACCCTGCAGGTATGCGTCGTAGTAGTGCTCCATCATCCGGCGCGGATCGCCGCGGAAGTTGCCCCGGTGATACTCATTGGTAAAGCTGGTGGCGGTGACCCGGGCCCGAGTCGACAGCGCACGGACCTCGGCCTGCTCGTGGGCGTCCAGGGGACTATCCACCGCCGGGAGCTCGTAGTACTGATATTCGCTCATCGTCAGGGTCCCGTCTCACCATGGAACGGTCGGCATGTCTCCGTCACCGATAGCGGAAGCCGTCGAGGAAACGGCGGAAGACGCCGCCCACCCTGGGCAGCGGCTCGGCCGGGGGCGGGGCCACCGCGCGCTGCCTGGCGATGGGCTGGTCGTAGTCGGTCCGCGCGATGGCGTCGACCACCTGCTGCTCGTCGAAGTCCTCGGACCCCTCGATCACCGGCACGAAACCGACCAGCATCCCGTTCCGCATCACCAGCGCTTCGAGCCCCGCCGTACCGTCGGTGTCCCAGTCGGCCTCGCGGCCGTCGGGCAACAGGACCCGGACCCCCATCTGATAGCCGCCTCTTGCCAGTTGAGCGTTGATGCCACGGTCACGCAACGCGTCGACCACCCGCCGGGCCCGGTTCTCTTCCATCTCCCCCAAGGTAACCCGGCCCGGCCGCCCGCGAGCGTCCACCGTCGCAGGTCGGCGGCCGATTCCCTGATCCGCCACCGGGTACAGAGCCCCCTGGACCCTGGTGACGGAGACCGGGCCACCGAACCCGGCAGCCCGGAGCCCTCGGCTCCGTGGCGTTCGGTCAACCTGAGGATCCTCTGTCGATCTCGGCAGGAGTCCGGGAAGGAACGCGAAGATGTCCGAACGCACGGCACCGCCCCCTGTGGACCTGCCCGCGCTCAAGCGGCGCCTCGGCGGCACCGGTGTGTGGCTGGGGTCGATCTCGGCGGCGCCCGCGGCCGAGGCGCGGCGCGCGGCCACCACGATCGAACGACTCGGCTACTCCACGCTGTGGTTCGGCGAGACCCCGAACAGCAAGGAGGCCCTGGCCAACGCCGCGGTGCTGCTGTGCGCCACCGAGCGCCTGATCCTGGCCACCGGCATCGCCAACATCTACGGACGAGACGCGACCGCCGCCGCCAACGGGGCCAGAACCCTGGTCGACGCGTGGCCGGAGCGCTTCGTACTGGGCCTGGGGGTGAGCCACGCTCCGCTGGTCACGAGTCGCGGGCACGACTACAGCAGACCGGTGTCCGCCATGCGCGCCTACCTGGACACCATGGACGCCACCGTCTTCGGCGCGCCCCTGGTGGAGGAGGCGCCGAGGTTGCTGGCCGCGCTGCGCCCGAAGATGCTGGAGCTGGCCGCGACCCGTGCCCAGGGAGCTCATCCCTACTTCGTCACCCCCGAACACACCGCCAGGGCCCGAAGGATCCTCGGTCCCGACCCCGTCCTCGCTCCAGAACAGGCAGTGGTGGTCGACACCGACTCCGAGCGTGCCCGTGCCACCGCGCGCCACTACATGGCCCTGTACCTGGCCCTGCCCAACTATCTGAACAACCTGCGTGACCTGGGCTTCTCCGACGCGGACTTCGAGGAGGGCGGCAGTGACGCGCTCGTCGACGCGATCGTGCCCACGGGGGACGCGGAGATCGTCGCCGAACGTGTCCGCGCCCACTACCCGGCCGGCGCCGACCACGTCGCCGTGCAACCCCTTGCCCGGACACTCGATCAGCAACTGGAACAGCTGCGACTGCTGGCTCCCCTCCTCATCGGCTGACCACCACCCGTCTGCCGGAGGTGAGATCGGGGGGACTTGAGATACTGCTCCCATGTCCCCCACGACCTTCGTCCTCATCATCGTGTTCGTTGTGCTGGTCATCACGAACCTGCCTCGCCGTGGCCGGGCCACGTCGTACCAGGACGCCGACCACCAGGGCGTGGTCGTCTACTGGCGGCCTGGTTGCATGTACTGCATGCGGCTGCGCACCCGCCTGCGTCTCACCCGGCTGCGCTACAGCGAGGTCAACATCTGGGGAGATCCCGAGGCGGCGGCGTTCGTCCGCTCGGTCGCGGACGGGAACGAGACGGTACCGACCGTGACCGTGGCCGGAAAGGCGATGGTGAACCCGTCGAAGAGCCAGGTGCTCGAAGCGGTCAGGACGCGCCTGGACCCTCAGGTCTGACCCCGCTTCATGGACGCGCCCGGCCCCTCGGATCTGCCCCCGCTTCGTGTCGGCGTGCCCCGACGGGAGCGCGACACCGACCACGCGTACCACGCGACCGTGTAGCCGACCAGTACCGCGCCGAACCCACCGACCCCGCCCAGAATCACACAGCGCACCAGGTCGTACAGGCTCACCGCGGCACGGTCGCCACTCCCCAGTACGGCGGCGCCGAGGACCGCGGCGCCCACCCCGGCGGCCAGGACCCATCCGCGCACCCGTCCCGGCACCCCGGGCAGGCGCCCCGGCCTGACGACGGCACGCCGGTACCACAGCGCGAACCAACCGGCCAGGACCACCAGCCCGCCCAGCGAGCTGACGTACATCACCACGTTGAACACCCGGTGCGCCCCGACGACCGAGACGCGCATCGCCGGCCAGTGCACCACGGCGAAGCCGCCCACCTGGGTGAACCCGTCCCACACCAGGTGCGTGGCGATCCCGATCAGCAGCGCGGCCGACACCGCGACCCCGTTCCCGAGGGGCGCCCGATCGGGCAGCCGGTCACGTACCCCTTCCGGGGCCAGCGCCGTCAACGGCGCACGGAGCAGCAACTGGAACACCACGAGCACCGCGACTCCGACCGGCAGAGCCACCAAGCCGTGGGTGGTGTTGGCGGAGAAGGGCAACGGCAGGTAGTACGGCAGATCGGGCACCATCGCACCGACCGCCAACGCCGAGGGGGGCAGCCGGCGCCGCAGCGGCAGGATCGCAACGGTATGGCTCAGCGTGAAAGGCATGCCCCATTCTCGACGTCCGCGACTGTGAACCACGCGCGTCCGCCGGACGCGCGAGGCTTCGAGGATCTCCGGGATCCGCAAGAAATCCGCGCCACGTAGGGAGTGTCCACTTCTCGTACCCACGAAGGAGACCTGCCGTGGAAAGCGCCCGTGCGTGACCGCCCAGGCCGCGCTCACTCCAGGCGGGCGACCAGGTGCTTGGGCGCGACGGTTCGGTAGGCGTCGGTGACGATCTCGGCGAGCTCGGTCCAGTCCTGGGGGACGTCGAGATAGACCCCCAGCCAGCCACGATGACCGACGTACGGCGGACGGAAGAAGCGCTGGGGGTCCTCGGCCAGCAGCGCCTCCTGGACACCGGGCGGAGCGGCGCACCAGCAGGTGGTCCGGTCGTCGTGGTTACGGTCGGTGTACGTCACGAACATCTTCTTGCCCCGGACGAACCAGGCCGGCCCACCGTGGCTGATTCGTTCGGTGCTCTCGGGGAGCGCGAGACAGAGCCGGCGCAGCGACTCCAGCGGATCATCGGTCACGACCAGACGGTACTTCACGATGGGAGGATCACGAGCTGTGACCGATCTGAGCGGTGGGTTCCGAAACCTCACCGCACGACTGGAATGAACTGCTCCACCGTCAGCCGGTCCTCGCCGACGATCGCGTTCATCAGATTTCTGGAATCCGCGCGAAATGATGGGACCGTCCGCGCCATGTAGGGAGTGTCCACTTTTCGTACCCGCGAAGGAGACCTGCCTTGGGAAGCGCCCATGGATGACGACTGGCTGGCCAGATTCGAGGCCGTCTACCGGGAGACATACCACCAGATCACGGCCTACGCCGTGCGCCGCTGTGACTCGCCGCAGGACGCGGCGGACGTCGTGGCGGAGACCTTCACCATCGCCTGGCGCCGGGTGAGCGAGCTGCCACCGGGGCAGGAGGCCAGGCTCTGGCTGTACGGCGTGGCGCGCAAGGTGCTGGCCGGCCACCGCCGGAGCGCGGCCCGGCGCCGGCAGCGCAGCGTCGAGCTCGACACCGAGATGGCCGACCTCTACGGGAGTTCACCCGACAACGGCGTCGAGCTGAGCGTGATCGCCCAGGTGTTCGGGAGCCTGTCCGATGACGACCGTGAGCTCCTCTCGCTGGTCGCCTGGGAGGGGCTGGGACGCGAGGAGATCGCCACGATGCTGGGTCTGTCACGCAACGCCGTACGCATCAGGCTGCACCGTGCCCGCAGGCGTTTCTCCCGCGCGCTCGACGAAGCCGGTGTCCGGTCCACCACGGAAAGCCGGATGGTTCCGGCGGGGAGGTCGCTGTGAGGAACGCCGATGAGATCAGTGAGCTGCTGAGGCCGCTGTCCCGGATCGAACCCGGGCAGCCGGACGGCCACGCGTCCGGTGCGGGGGCACGGGCGCTGCTGACCTCGATCACGGCCCGGGAGCCGGGACGTACCCCTCTCCGGCGCGGCCCGCGTCGTCTCGTGCCACTCCTGGCCGCCGCGGCCGTGCTCGCGGCAGGCATCGTCGTGGGGCCGAGCCTGCTGGAGGACGGGGGCGGCGCGGCCACCTCCTACGCCAACTCCGCGGTGGAGATCCACCGGGAAGGTGACCATTACGTCGCCCGCATCAAGGATCCGTTCGCCGACTACGACAGGTACACCGAGGCGTTCCACGCGGTCGGCCTGAACGTCGATCTGCGCCCGGTGCCCGTCTCGCCGGGCACGGTGGGAAAGACCCTGGGGATGGTCATCACCGGCAAGGACTCTCCCGACCCCGACCCGCGGGGCACACCAGACCCCTCCGGCCCCCGATTCGGGGGTGTCGCCCTCTCGGTGGAGACGGCGCCCAGGGGATGCCATCCGGGACGGAGCAGCCACTGCGTCATGGTGATGCGGATCCCCGCCGGTTTCGCCGGCGGGGTGAATGTCAGGCTGGGGCGCCAGGCGAAGCCGGGAGAGGAGTACGCGAATTTCGACGCGGCCCTGGCCCCGGGTGAGATGTTCGCCGGGGTCCGGCTGAGAGACGGCCGCTCCGTGCACGACATGCTGGCCGAGGCGCGCAAGCGCGAGCTGACCGCGGTGTTCAGCCTCATCCGGGCGGACGGGGAGACGGGCGGCCTGTCCTTCGAGCCGCTACCCGCGGACCGGGTCGGACGCGGCTGGATCGTCTGGCACGCGTGGCAGGTGAAGGCCGGCGTGATCCGGTTGCTCGTCACGCCAGAGCGTCTGCCCGAGAATCCGTTCCACAACGGAAGCGCACCACCGCCCGCCTCCTGAGTCGTGCGCCGTCACTTGACATCCATGTGCCGCCTCGCCGACGCTCGCAGGAGCAGGTGTCGCGACCTCGGCGGCCACAGGGGCTGTACGGGCTGAAACGTCGACTCTCACGAAGGGACGACGTGGATGCACCCCATGCTGCGACGGCTGGACGACCTCGCCGCCCACCTGGCCACCCGCGGGGACGCTCTCGCGCTGCTCGGCCTCGGCTCGGCCGGCGCCGAGCACGACCGGCTCGACGAACACTCCGACCTGGACTTCTTCGTCGTCGTCGAGGGCGCCGCCAAGCCCCGCTACCTGGAGTCCATCGACTGGTTGCAGGCGCCCTGCCCGGTGGCGTACAGCTTCAGCAACGACCGCAACGGGCGCAAGGCTCTGTTCACCGACGGGATCTTCGTCGAGTACGCGATCTTCACGCTTGATGAGCTGGCCCTGCTCCCCTTGCACGGCGCGCGGGTCGTCTGGCGGCGCGACGACGCACCCGCCGACCTGGCGGGTTACGGAACGCCACCCGCCGGCCCGTGGCACGACACGGTCGAGTTCCACCTGAACGAGGCCCTGACCAACCTCTACGTCGGCCTGCACCGTGAACTGCGCGGCGAGCGGCTGGCCGCGGCCCGCTTCATCCAGTCGTTCGCCGTCGATCGGGTGATCGCCCTGCTGCACCTCACCTCCGCTCGGACGCACCACCGCCGCGACCCGTTCGAGCCGAGCCGGCGCGTGGAGCAGGCGTACTCGCCGGACGTGTTGCCGCTGGCCGAGATGGTTCCCGGATACGAGCACAACAGGCGGGCCGCCGGGGTCACCCTGGCCTGGCTGGAGGAGCGGTTCGCCGTCGACACCGTGATCGCCGACGCCATCCGAAGGCTCCTGCCGGTCGCCATCCGCCGTCCCCCGAAACTCCTCTGAAGATCACTCGCGTACGGAAAACCGGCTAGCCGGACAATGATCGACCATGACACGGTGTACCGGTGTCCGATCTCAGCAGACTTCCCCGCTCGGTCGCCGAAGCCGTCACCGCCGAGCAAGACGGCGAGCGGCTGCGTTACCTGTTCTTCTGGGGCCATCGGCCGCCACGTGACGGCGGGGTCGGCGCCGGATGCCTCAGCCAGTGGTGGGAGGTCGCCTTCACCACGGAGGGGCACCTCTTCCGGTCCGCCGAGCACTACATGATGGCGCACAAGGCGTGGCTGTTCGGCGACGACGAGACCGCGGCGCGGGTCCTCGCCGCCGAGCACCCCGGCGAGGCGAAGAGACTCGGCCGCGAGGTTCGCGGCTTCGACGAGGCGATCTGGAACGAGCACCGCTACGAGATCGTGGTGCGCGGCAACATCGCCAAGTTCGGCGCACACCCCGAGCTGAAGGACTTCCTGCTCGGCACCCGGGCCCGCGTGCTGGTCGAGGCCAGCCCCGTCGACCGGATCTGGGGCATCGGCCTGACCGCCGACAACGAACGCGCCACCTCCGCCACCACCTGGCGAGGCCTGAACCTGCTCGGCTTCGCCCTCATGGACACCCGCGACGCCCTGGAGAGCATGTCGCGAAACAGGGCCTGACACTCGCGGCACTGTCACCGGTGGTTCGGTGGAACCCGGCCACCTCACTCGGCTCTCAGGCTCGCGTCGGATCCGGGCCTCGTCATCGCCCATGCCGGGGACATTCCACAGGCGCTCCCCGAAAGGCGGGAGACAGGACTCACGGGCCATCGCCACGCCCCTCCGGCCGCTGTAGCCGCCGGATCTGGAGGCGCAGCTCTCGTTCACGATGCGCGTGCTGCTGTTCACGCCGTAGTTCCAGTTCTTCGGCGGTCGCGTCGTCCCAGCGTGTCCGAGTCTCCTTGATATGACGCAGGGTGGCGCGGGACAGCCACATGACGCCGATCGCGATGGCCATGAGCACGGTCATGTGACCGGCGAAGAGCAGCACGAAACCGGCGACGAAACACATCCAGTACGCGGCCTTGACGGCGATTTCTATCGTATCGATGTGCTTTTCGAACAGCGTCATCCTTTACTCCGATGGTGTCGGGTGGAGTAGTCGCTCCAGCACGAGGGGGAATGACCGAAATATCGATTTCGCCCGCTCGGGTGGCCATGGCTTCCCTGGCGGAAGTGCGATGCCGGCCGGGTACCGGACTTGCCGATTTAGATGATCAATACCTAATCTGGTATGCGACTTTTTTCCTTCAGCACGGGGTCATGAAAAGGACGGGGTGGCGTGGCCGAGCGGATGGTGCCCAGTCCCCGGCACGAACGGCTGAGGCAATTGCTCGTCGAAGCCGAATACCGGGCTCATGAGGTGCGGCAGGCGTACCAGCACGCCTCCTCGGCGATGCGGTCGGGACAGGTGTGGACGGGGCCGACGGCCACCACCTGGACCACCGAGCTGGAAGACCGGCATCAACGGCTCGGGCGGCTCGCCCAGAACGTGGTGGACGCGGTCGAGGAGGAGCTGCGCCGCTCTCCCCCGCTGGTGACCGAGGCGGAGGCGGACGCCATGCGCCGAGAGCTGGCCGGACGCACGTGACCGCCATGACCATGAGGGGGAGCGTTCCATGGCACCGACCGCCGAGTTCTGCGGCATCGACCCCGAACAGCTGGGTCAGCTCGCCACCTCCCTGCGCGGCGCCGCCGACCGGCTGACCGCGTTCAGCAGGGAGTTCGAGGAGAAACTCGGCCGGTACGGGATCAGCACCCCCGCGCTCCGGGAGATCACCGACATCGCCGACTGGGGCGGGAGGCAGGTCTCCATGCTGCACGGCCGGATCGACCTGATCAAAACCCTGGGCAACGGTGCCCCAGAGCTGGGCGGGGCGGGGGACACGACGGGCGGCGCGGCGGGCGGCGCGATCTCGATGGCTGCGGGCGGACAGGGGCTCATCCGGCTCCCCGACGAGCTGAAGGACTTTGACATCGCCCAGGGCCTGGCCAGGGTGTACGGCGAGGACATCCTGGTGAACTTCCACGGTGAGTCGCAGGCCAAGCTCATCCACGAGCACATCGACGACGTCGCCAAACTCGCCGACAACCCCCAGGCCGCCGCAGCCTTCTTCGCCCTGCTGTCCCCGAAGGTCCGGGACGCGCTGCCCAGCATCATCGCGGTCACCGGCAGTAGGACCGCCCAGAAGGACCTGGCCGCCTTCAGCAAGGCCCTCGGCGCAGCCCTGAACGCTCCCACTCTCGTTCCGGCCTTCGCCAAGGTCAGAGACGACCTGGTCAAACCGGTCGACGGCAAGATCGTCGCGTGGAACCGGCTCGCGCTGCTCAAGGGTGCGAACGCCCCCTCGTCCATCCGCAGCGCGGCGGCCCGTTCCCTGGTCCTGGACGAGTTCGCGAAGAGACCCGGGCAGGAGTGGCGCGCCGGATCCCTGGGCGGCAAGAAGTACGACCTGCCTGACGACCTGGTCGCCATGGGGCTGGAGGTGCTCGACGGAGACGGCACGGCCGTACGGGACGCCTTCGCCAAGATGGGCGGGGCCGACGTCAAGCTCAGCCAGGTCGACAAGATGAAGCTGTTTCTCGACTACGCCAAAGGCGTGGGCACCGGGGACGAGGTGGCCGACGCCTTCGGCCGGGCGATGGAAGCGGGCACCGAGGCCAAGACCGAGAAGACAGGCCAGCACAGCCTGGAGGCCGCCGCCTTCGCCTTCGACGCCATCCGTGCCGCCGCCGCCTTCGGCTCCGACCTTCCGAGACCGGCCATGGACTCCATGAGCGTGATAGCAAAGTCGTATGTCCATGAACTGGCCTCGGGCGCCCGGTTCGACAAAGCCGTGGACCGGACCTCCGGAATGGGCGCCCCGGCAAACTGGACTCCCCTTCCCAATGTGAACCCGTCCTTCTACCTCAGCCCCGGCGACACCTATCGCTTCATGCAGACCTTTGTCGGAGAAAAGCAACTCACGGACGATTTCGACACGGCCGCCGGTAAGTTCCGATACGACACGCTGATAGCCGCCGCTCAACTTGATGCACAAGCAGAAGATGCCCGCTTCGAAAAAATTGCAAAGATGTTCGGCGACCTCGCGGGTCTGGAGTTCAAGGCCACACTGGACGTGCGCGGTGAGATAGACGCCACCTACGATCTGGTTCGCGACATCGCCAAAAACACTGTCTCCCTTGGAGTCGACAGCATTCCATTGGCGGGGCCCCTCGCCCATCATGCTATCGAGACAGGATGGGAACTGACCAAGGCGTACGGTGTCAGTACTCTGCTCGACGACTGGGTAGAGAGTCTCGGGACGCGAGTCGAGGAGGCCACCGGGGCACGATCGGACTTTGTCCTGCGCCAGAAGTACGACATAGCACATCTCCTTCACCAAGCCGGTTACCCGGCGAGCGAACCTCCTGCCGAGCTCATTAGCAAGAGCACCGGTGATCTCAAGACCTACGACGAACTTCTTGCAGAGGCAAAGCTAGAAGCCAAGGGAGGCAGTAAAGAGTGGGAGCAAGTACTGCGGGGAAAACTAGTGCCTTATGAACGCTGGATGGACGGCAATGGCAAGCTTGATGACAAGATCGAGGATGCAACGCGATTCCATACGAGCGAGCACGCCAAGGAACAGATAAGGATCTGGAAGTAAGCAAATATCCCTTACCGCGGTAGGCAAGCGGTCATCGCATGTAGCCGCCAAGTAGGGGCATCAGGAGCCACATACACAGTCACCTTGATCTCCGGATCCTTCTTCGTGCCGTAGATGAATCGTCCATCCGCTGCATCTGTCTGACTGAAATCAAAATCAAGTTCATATCCGAGCACTTGCACAAGCGTGTTCTCCATCAGCCCTTGAGCCAAATCAAGATGGCCGTCCACATCAGAGGTCTTACGCTCGTAGTCTGCCGTGGCTCGAAGCACTCTTTTGAATTTGTCCTTGTCGCAAGGGATGTCCTTGTCGGGGCGTTGCAGGATACGCAGTTTCTTGCTCGGGCTCTTAAAGACGTCGTCGGTTTCCAGGCGTTGGGTGTCCTTCTGTAGCTCCGCTGCTGCGTCCTTCAGGGAAGGGGTGGAAGTACATCCCGAGGCCACCATCACCAGCGCCAGAGCGACGGCGAGTAACCGGGTGAAGCGCATTCAGGACCTCCAGGGACAGTGAACGCCGGGACCTACCAATCTTTACCTACCCGGCCCGCCTTCGCCACACCCTTCCCATACTCGTTCGTCAGCCAAGGGGAGTTGCCAGGTCACGCCGACCGCTGCCATTAGCCAGGGCAGAGGCATGCCCTCGCGGTTCAGAGCCACGATCCGTTCGGCCGACAGCTCGCTCGTCGTCATACTTTCACCTTCCGAATGTTTTCCTGCGCCCACGACGGGAGACCGAAAGAGAGCTATCTCATTCATGTCCGACTCGATTCACCTCCGGCCAAGAAAGTGGATTACCGCTTCCTTATAAAACTTTCGCGAGCAGGATTTCTGTGCTTAGAATGCCTTACCAGTAGTCGGCCTGCTACCGGATCGGCAGCCCAGGCTAGAGCGGATGATGACAGCCGTTGGTTTACCCGGACTGGATTCAATATCACCGGCTGGACATTAGGTCCGTTTTTCCTAATTCGGGAGGAAATGCAATGGATAATGCGCCATCTCTCGACCCTGGATCCCCCCGGGTACGGTTCGGCGCCGAGATGCGCCGCTTGCGTCTGGCCGCACAGCTCTCGCAGACCGCGGTGGCCAGACGCCTCGGCTGCACCCAGACCCAGATCAGCCGCCTGGAGAGCGCCAGCCGAACACCGTCCAAGTCCGACGCCGAGAGACTGGACCAGCTCTATGGGAAGGCCAACGGCATCTCCTTCACGGGGATACGCGAGCACATCATCGCCCAGCCCGGAGGACCAGCCTGGTTCTGGAACTGGGCCGAAGAGATCGAACCCAGAGCTCTCGTCATCCGCTCCTGGGATCCCCTCCTGGTGCCCGGCCTGCTCCAGACGGAGGCATACGCCAGGTATCTCTTCAGCCGAGGGCCCCAAATCACGTCCGAAGAGCTGGAGCAGCGTGTCGAAGCCCGCATGCAGCGGCAACGGATCCTTGATCAGGAAGATGCGCCCACGCTCCTCGCTCTTATCGATGAGGGTGTGCTGCGTCGTCGGATCGGTAACCCCGAGTTGATGCAAGAGCAATTTGGTCATCTACTGGAGACCGCACGTCGGTCCGCCATCTCCATCCAGGTCGTCGATTCGGAGTGCGTGGCGGGCCTGGCGGGAGCCTTCATGATCGCCGAGCTTCCGAACGGGGAACCGGACGTTGTCCATTCAGACTCACCCGCTCAGGGACACATCACGAACAACCAAGATCTTGTGGCTTCCATTTGGAAGCGCTATGAGGCGATACGGCTATGGGCTTATCCTGAGCACATATCCCTCAAAAAAATCGAGGAAGTGAAGCGGGAATGGACCTGAGCGCTGCCATCTGGCGGAAATCATCGCGTTCCTCGGACAACGGCGGCCAGTGTGTCGAGGTGGCCGCCAACCTGCCCGAAGTCATCGCGGTCCGCGACAGCAAAGACCCGGACGGCCCCAAACTACTCCTCACCCCCACCGGATGGGGCACCTTCATCCGCGGTATCAAAACCGGCGACTTCGACCGCTGATCTGATCTCGGCCCAGATCGAGGCGTTAGGTGCCCCGAATGAGTTCAAGTGTCGGTGTCCTTGGGATGGCGGGGTGAGGCGTAGACGAGATGGACGGTTCTCCGGGACTCGTCGACGAGGTAGCGCACCCTGCCGCCCGCGGTGACCTCGTACTCCCACTGCGGGTATTCGCGGCCTCCCAGCGTCCCGGTGGCGAGGCGGCCACGCAGCCGGTGCTGGCGGTCCGGATCCCGCTGCGACAGCGGATCATCGCGCAACGCCTCGAAACAGCGCCGGGTGTTACCGGCCGCCTCCGCGCACAGATCGATCCATCCCTTGGCCGCCTCACCGGTGGCGAACCGTAGGTGCCACTCGTCGCCGATCGGTGGTGGAGCCACGGCGTCGCCGCGCTTGGGGCTCACGGCGCGGCCACCTCACCGTGATCCTCGTCCGGCAGCGCGCGGGTGAGCCGCGCGGTCAGCTCGGGATCGGCCAGGATGCGGGCGGTGGCGCGCCACTCGACGATGACCCGGTGCAGCGTGGAGTGGACGTCCAGATCAACCGAGTCCCGGGTGGCGTCGACGAGCTCCCGGACGAACTCCTGCGTCTCCGCCGCGGAGAGATGCCGGACCCATGGGAAGACCTCGGGCAGCGCGTGCAGGACGGCGCGGGTGCCTTCATCGCTGGCCAGCAGCGCGGCGATCATGCGGGCCGCGATGTCCGCGGTCTCTTCTCGCTGATGGTCATGCCGGGCTACCGAGATGAACAGGTCCTCTCCGTCGCGGCGTGTGACGCGCACGCGATGGAAGCGGTCGATGATCTCGGCGACCCGTTTGGAGTGCTTCGACAGGTCGGAGAACGGCACGGTCGGCATGGCCATACCCAACCATACTTCGGAACACGTTCCGAAGTAAACGCTGCCATTCCTCCAAGCAGACCAGCAAGTTCATCAGGCTCCGCCTCCCGGTCGAGGATGCCCTGGTGACCGAGGTACTTCCTCGCCTGCAGAGCGCCCACGAAGTCACGCACCGCGCCGAGACCGACCGGTCGCGTGTAGTACTCGCACTGGATCGCGTGCGTCTGACCGTCCGGTGCGACACCGAGGACGTCCACGCCCCGTCACCGGCACCGCCGACAACGCGGACCCGGCCGAAGCCGTCACGGCGCAGCAGCTCGGCCGCCAATTCCTCGAACCGGCGTGCGTCCAGCCGTTTCACTCCGGCCCGCCGTAAGGCCTCCTCACGATAGGCCGCGCCCATACGGCGATCGCCAGAACGACGGCGGCCAGCAGAACCGCGAGCATCATCACGACGCCGAGCAGCACCATCCAGGTGGATGCTGAAATGTCGAGCACCACGGGCACCGCGAAAACCGCGGCCAGCGGCACAAGGAGCCACCAGGTGCTCCCCTCGCTCCTCTTCCGGCTCCGGCGGGTGCTGCGCCTCCGTGCTGGTGATCTGCGCCTCGCCATTGAGACCTCCAGGAAACGGGGAGAACCACGCCCAGTGTGCACCGCGCCACCGGCAGAATCCGTCGCCCGGTACTGCCTTAACGCGTCGCTCCGGGCAGAGGACCTGTCCTCGCACGCCAACGGTCTGCCGAGCTCTCCCAGGTCAGTACCGGCCAGATCAGGCAGAACCGACGCCGCGACCTCGTTTGCCCGTATGACGATCGTCAGAGCTGGTCAAGTAGGCGGCTGAAAACGGTGAGGTCCACGCACTCCAGCGAGTATCCGTACGGGATCTCATCCTCCCCGTGGTTCAGCCGTCTGGGAAACGTCCGCATGTTGGAGCTGTGGAAGAACTTCCCCGGGAAGGTCACTCCTGAGATGGCACGCAGTTCGTCCAGCCCCACCCAGGGCGACACAATCACGGCGATGGTCTGTCGCCGAAGTCTCTTGCGGTTGAGGTAGACGATCTGGCGGCGACCGGAGTGGACGAGTTCAAGGTCGCCCTTGGTGGCATGTGAGGGCTGGAAGCCATGCTCGCCCGCCAGCGCTACCAGACGTTCTTCCAGGTCATTCGCCCACGTGCCGGCACCCGAGTCGGGCCAGGGGACGGGAAGGAAACGAAATGCCCCGAGGGGAGGAGTCGACTCGATCATGATCAGACTCTACGAGGCCCAGACGAAACGCGCGTAGAGATTTCAAAGGGTTCCTCCTCCGACAGACCACCTCCATGACAGCTATTTCGCTACGGTCAGCGAGTCATTTTTCCTTTCTTGTAGTGATAAATCTACTCAAATAGTGACCAAATCACCCCTTTCGGTAAGTTCTATTTACGGTTTTCCAGTGACCGATTCCGGGCCGACAGCCGATGCGGATCCCGCAGGTTGACCGATGTTCGTGAGCAGGGACGGCTCCCAGAGAAGCACTTGAAGCAGCCTGGACAAGAGCGGCCGTTTCCTATTGCCTTCGGAGTTGGAAACGGGAAACACCGGAACAGGTCTTGTCTGTCCGACATCGGCTAACACAGTCTTGCAAGCGGTGATTCACGGCTGCTCGGACAGGCGGTGACGGAGGTTCATGTGGTCCAGCAGCCAATCACCTTCGGCAGGGAACTTCGGAGACGGCGTATCGCCGCCGATCTCACCCTTACCGATTTATCCAGGCTGGCTCATTACAGCAAAGGCCAGCTCAGCAAGGTCGAACGAGGTATCAAAGCACCGAGCCGCGAGTTGGGCCGCCTCTGCGACGTCGCGCTTGACGCCGGAGGCGAGCTCGCCGCCCTGGTCCGCGAACGGCCTCCCAAAGAAGAACTCGTACAGGAGAAGAGCAGTGACGAGGATGAGGTGTGGCTGATGCGGTTGTCCTCAGACGGGCAGAACCGGTTCCAGCCCATGAGCCGGAGACAGGCACTGGCAGCGGGGGCGGCTTCGATCGCGGGAATGAGCATCGGCGGCCCGGCAACCCCATCCGGCGCCGAGGACACGACGCTCCTGGGAGTATCCCGATCTCTGTTCGACCAGTATCGGCAGCTCGGTCAGACAGTCAGTCCAGGACTCCTACTCCCTGCGCTCATCGCGCAGACCCATACACTCCGGGAGCTGTCCGCCCATGCCGGTTCTCAGACCCGTCAGGGGTTGCTGAGGCTCGGTTCCCGGTACGCCGAGTATGTCGGCTGGCTGGTGCAGGAGACGGGAAACGAACAGGCGGCGCTGTGGTGGACACAACGCGCCGTTGACCTGGCGGCCGTCGGTGGTGATCATGACCTTGCCGCCTACGGACTGGTCCGCCGGGCACTGGTCACCCTCTACCGCGAGGATGCTCCCCAGACCGTTGAACTGGCCCAGCAAGCACAGAACGGCAAGGTCCCGCCGCGGATCCGTGGTCTGGCAGCGCAACGGGAGGCGCAGGGCCACGCGCTCGCGGGCGACTACGACGCCTGCATGCACAGCCTGGACCGGGCGCGTGCACTGCTCGTCGGACACGCATCCGACTCTGACGCGCCCGTCATCGGCACCACCAACCTGTCCGACCCGGTCGCGATGATCACCGGCTGGTGCCTCTACGACCTGGGGTGGCCGGCCGAAGCCGCCGAAATCATGGAAACGCAGCTGGCGCAGGTGCCGCCCCAGGCACTGCGCACGCAGGTCCGTTACGGAGTGCGCTGCGCGCTCGCCCACGCCGCTGCCGGGGAGATCGACCATGCGTGCGACGTGGCCGGCCGACTACTCGACAGTGCTGTCACGGTGCGTTCGGCCACCATCGCCGCGGACCTGCGCAACCTCGCCCGCGCCCTGGCTCGTCACCGACGGAACCGGTCGGTGCGCGATCTCACTCCTGAACTCAGCACGACCCTGCAGATCATCGTCCCGTAGAGAGAGAACTCACCATGCCCGACGTGTTCATCAACTATCGCACCGGAGACGGAGAGAAGACTGCTCTTCTCCTCGAAAAGGAACTGTCCGCAATTCTCGGAGGAGAGGAACGGATCTTCCGTGCCACCAGGTCCATCAAACCTGGCCAACGCTTTCCCGAGGAACTGCTCGGCAACGTGCGGCGCAGTACCGTCCTTCTCGCCGTCATCGGCCCCAACTGGACCCAGTCCCCCAGACTTCGTGACGAGGGCGACTGGGTCCGCCGGGAGCTCCTTGAGGCGTTCGCCCTCGGCATACCGGTCGTGCCGGTTCTCGAAGGACACAGGACAAAACGGATAGGCCGGGCGGAGTTGCCGGTGGAGCTGGCCTGGCTCACCGAGATTCAGTCGGTGCACGTGGATCTGGAGGACCTCCAGGCGGACCTCACCCGCCTCGTCGCCAGGCTCGCCGATTGGGTGCCGTCCTTCAGGACAACGAAACGCCCGGCCCCTCAGCCGCCGCCCCCCGGCTCCGTCGCCAACTCGGCGGGCGACGTTCATGGCACGGCCATCCAGGGCCGCGACATCACCACCGGCGATGTCGGCACGGTCATCAAGGGCGACCACGGGATGTTCCACACCGGTAAGGGCAACATCCAGCACTTCTCCGGAGACAGGGCGGCATACGTCGCCGGAGACAACCACGGAGGAATCGGTCACCAGTTCGGCGACTCCCACAAGAATGAGGAGAACGGCCGTTGAGCGACCAGATCAGATCCTCCGTCTTCATCGGCCGTGAAGCGGCGGTGCACACGGGTAACGGCAACCAGATCATCTCGCTGGGCGAAGCCACGGGCAAGGATCCCCGGCGCATTGCCGATGACCAGTTGTTATGGTTCCGGCAACGTTTCCTTTCTCCCGGAGGCTTCACCAGGGCGGGTGCGGTCCTGGAATCCAACGGCACCGTATTCCTGGATGGAACGCCGGGCACCGGAAGAAGGACCGCCGCGTGGATTCTCCTGGGTGAGCTGTACTCCGGAAGCGAGACGTTCCACGAGCTCCTACTGAAGGACAAACCCCCCTATCTGAAAACCAGCCAGGTCGGCGAAGGCGCCTTGGTGCTGGTGGACCTGTCAGCGATCACCAGTGAGCAGGTCTGGACCGAGGTCCAAGGCGAGCTTCCCGACCTCCGCAAGGTCGTGCACGAGCGTGGTGCCCACCTGGTGGCGGTACTCCCGACCAGGAGAGTTGAGCGGCTCGGGGCGGATCTCGGCGCCTACCGCGTCGAGATCACCCGCCCAGCAGGCATAGGGGTGCTCCAGCGCTATCTGCGCATGGAGGGTATCCCGGTAGCCGAAACCGATTCGGCGCCTCAGGCCACCACGGACTTCCTGCTCAAGAACCCCTCGATGCAGGAGATCGCCGACTTCGCCGCCCTCGTCGTCGAGGCACGGGCAACGGCGGGATCAGCGGGCGGATTCGCCGCCTGGTGTGAGAGCGCCCTGGCCGCATTGGACAACCACCAGGGCAAGCTCGTCGCCGACGATCTCGTCAAACTGCGCAAGGGACCACAGCGAGCGCTGCTGCTGGCCACGGCCATGCTGCACGGAGCTCATATCGACGTCATCCACCGAGCCACCGCCGCGATGTTGGAAGGGGTGAAGTACCCGCAGGACGAACGCCCTCTGCTGGAGTGGACGGACCTCGCCGCCCGTTTTCAGAAGATCGGGGCGGCACCCGACGCCTCCGGCCAGGTGCGGTTCGACAAACTCGGATACGACTCGGCGGTCCGTACCCATTTCTGGACCCACCGACCGGAACTACGGGAGCCCATCCAGAAATGGGTCGGTGACGTCGTGGGCCTGACGGGCCTGGAGACGGACGACCGCGACAAACTGATCAAGCGGTTCGCCGAGCTGTGCCTGCACGACAGGTACCGGGACCTCCTGCCGACCCTCGTATCACAGTGCGCGAAGGACACCGGGAACAGCTTCCGGATGGGCGCGGCCATTCAGGCACTGCGGCACGGGCTCCAGCACGAAGAGCACGGCCGGTTCTTCCGGCAGAAGATCTACGAATGGTCGCGTGAGGCGAACCTGCCCAGGGGGCTCACCGAGGTGCTCGTCGTGGCGTGCTGGCAGGTGATGGCCGTGCGCCACCCGGACCAGGCCATGGTCCGGCTCCATCACCTGGCGCGTAGGGAGCGCGGAACCACACATGCCCACAACGCGCTCGTGCAGTTGGTGGGCGCCGACGCCCAACTCCGGGTCCGGATGCTGGAGCGGTTGGTTGAGCGGCTCCAACTGGAGGAATGGCCGATCGACACCGACCTGTTCGTGGAGTTCGCCGATCCGGCACCGCTCACAGCCACCGGGCCACGCATGCGCGCACCTCTGTCCGACCCCGACCTGAGGGAGCGGCTGATCACCGGCTGGAGCATCGCCCTTCACCGGCGTCCGTACGAGGTCTGGCGCACGCAGGTGGAGCGCTGGATCCGGACAGCCTTCGACGATGAACCACATCGCGAGCATCTCCTCGACACGCTCGTCGCCGGCTGCGGGCAACGTGCGGACCTCCTGGCCCGCCTGCATGTCATCACCCGAGACTTGGCCCGCCCCGGGACGGACGGACAGGAACGCCAGGCCTTTCTCACCGATCGCGTGCTACGGAAGATCAACTTTTCCATGGCTATCGGGGCCGTGTGAGCCGCCATCGTGACAACAGATCAGGGAGACAACACCATGGGTTCCGGCCGCAGGACGGTCACGATCTACTTTGTCGCCTTCGCGGGATTGATTCTCGCCGGGCTCATTCTGTTCGCCCCACTACCGCCCTGGGCGTGGGTGATGGTTGTCGTGGTAGCCGGAATCGTCGTGGTCCTGACCATGAGGGTAACCGGCCGCGGAACGGATTCCGCGCGATCGGTGGAGACGACCTACCTTCCACCGCCACCGATAGAGCCTCGGGAGCGGCGGATCGTCGAAGTCGCGCTGCCGAGCATGGAGGAGGACTACGACTTCCTCTTCTCGGCGACGGTGCGGTGGTCTTCGGAGGGCAGGGCAATGGATGAGCCGGTCGCCAACCTCGGCGGCCTGGCGGTCGACACGATCCTGGATCGTGCCATGAACATCACGAAGAACCGGCTCCCCGGCAGGGCCTCGCTCGTTCAGCACGAGTTGAACGGTGCACTGAGCAGGATGCGGTCGGACGACGGCGGATGCGTGCGGGTGATGGCCGAGTCGGTCACGCTCACTCTCTCCGATCACGATCGGCAACGACTGGAAAAGCTCGCCGAGGTGCGTAAGAACAAGGCGGTCTGGGAGCACGAGAGGAAGTACGAGCAGAGCAAGCGGGAGTATCTTGGGGAGGAGGTGCTGAAAGACCCCGGTAGCGCCGTGGTCTGGTGGCTCGCCAGGAACGACGATCGCGTGGAGAAGGTGGTGCAGGACCTGGGCATCCTCGCCCAGCTCTCCTCCGCCGCGAACAACGAGGACATCCCCGAATGTTTCCGGTATCTGCTGCCGCCCCCCTCACAGCCAGTGGACGACGAGCCGCCCACACCTGATCCGGGACACGGATCATCCGTCGTCGACCACTTCGAGGCGTTCCTGGAGGTGACGGACTTTCCAGACGGTGACCCGCAGCGTGCCCTGTTCACCCGGCAGGTGGCCGACTATCTCGTCAAGCACGGCAGGAAGGACGCGGCTGACGACCTGGTACGCCGGTTCGACGCGCCCAGCGCCTTCGTCCCCGACGATGCGACTCCTCCCCCCGACCAGCTAGACGAAGGACCGTACACCGACGATCCCGGATGAGCGAGCCGTGATGTTCACCACAGTGATCCCTAATACCTTTCTTGAAGGCAGATCGAGGACACGGCAGATCTTTCTGTCCGCTACCGGACTGACCCGGACACTCCTCAACTCCTGTTCAGCACGGGTACGTTTCTGATCTGTACCGGCACGCCGATCTCCTTACCCCCAGAGGGAGCGCGATGACAGGCACTCAGCAAAGACCCTTTCCCGTCGAGGATCTCTTGCAGGCCGTACGTCTGGAGATCGCTGCCGAGCTTCGCAGCGACGGCGACGGGGAGAAGGTCTCGCTGACCGCCGGGCGCAGGGTCGGAGGCGACGGGGAGATCTGGGAGTACCTGTTCTCCTGCAGGAGCTGGAAGGACGCGTTCTCCGGAGAGAAACTGCTCGTCCGGCTCTCGCGTTCCCGCGCCCCGTGGGTGAGTGCCGAGGCCGTGCGGATGCCCGACGGCAAGGTCACGGTCCGCACCGCGGCCGATCTGGGCAGCCAGCCGGGCAACGCTCAGCTACGCAAGGACGAGTCGGCGGGCATGGAGACCCTCGCCGAGCGGCTGGAGTCCGCCGGGGGGAGCGACGGTCTGGTCAATCTCACCACGGCGGGCTGGATGATCGGCCAGGGAAGTCCGCGTGTCAGCCGCTGTGCCACCCCGGAACGTTTCATCCGAGGGTATCGCGAACGCGAACTCAATCCCCGGCAGCGACAGGCGATCGAGCAGGCCCTCGACAGCGAGCTCACCTTCATCTGGGGACCGCCGGGAACCGGCAAGACCGACGTTGTCGCCTCCATCGTCGAGGGCTGTTACCGGCAGGGGATGCGGGTGCTCTTCGTCGCCCCGACCAAGGTCGCCGTGGACCAGGCGCTGGAGCGGATCTGTGACCTGCTCTCCGGTGAGGAGGGCTTCGACACGGGGCTCGTACAGCGCGCCGGAGACATCGAGCTCGCCTCCCTGGCCACCAGGTTCGGCGACCAGATCAACGCCGGACGGGTCGCCGGACGGATGGCCACCGCCATCACCGCGCGGATCACCGAAACGCGCGAACTGTTGAACGCGGCGCGTCAGGACCTCGCGCTCCACACCGAGGCCGAGCGCGTCTCAGGCGAGCTGCGGGACCTGAGCACGCGACACGACGAGGCCGGGCGGCACGCCGTCGCCCTACGACAGCAGATCCAGGCCGAGCAGGCCGCCCTCGCCAGGATCGAGCAACAGATCCATGAGATCGGCTCCCCTTCCGGGCTTTTCGCCAAGAAGAAGCAGGCCAAGCTTGACGACCTCGGCCGCGTGCACTGGACACATCGGAACGCCGTCGCCGCGCTCGACCAGCAGCTGCACGCCGCGCTGACCGTACAGCGAAACCGTGCCACCGAGGTCGCCAAACTTGAGCCGGAGCTGGCCGTGCTGCATGGCCGCCTGCGGGGAGTTCCCCCGCCCGGTCCTCTTCGGGACGCCATCGAGCGGCTTCAACAGCAACTCACCGCTTTGGAGCAGGAACAGCAGAAGATCACCGAAGTGGTCCGGGGCAACTGCCACGTCATGGGCACTACCGTCGCCAAGGCGGTGCAGTCCCGCAAGTTGCTCGACTCGATCGACGTGGTGGTCATCGACGAGGCCGGGATGGTGAACACCCCTTCGGCCTGGTGTGCCGCCGGGCTCGCCGCCCGGCGGGTCGTCGTCGCCGGTGACTTCCGGCAGCTGCCCGCCGTGACCAGGTCCTCCGGCGACCGGGACGCCTCCCTCGAGGACAGGCAGCACGCCGAGCTCTGGATGGACCGCGATGTCTTCGCCACGGCCGGGCTGGTGGACTCGGCGGGATCGGCCCGTCAGGACCGGCGGATGGTCTGCCTGGACACGCAGTACCGTATGCGCCCGTCGATCTGCGAGGTGGTCAATGTCGTCGCCTACCCCGACGCGCCCTTGCGCACCGGGCGCGGTGACCGCAGCCGTCTCCCGCACTCGCCATTGATCGACGGCCCGCTGATCCTTGTCGACACCACCCCGCGCCGCCTGCCCAACCCGAAAGGCCGCCGCAACGGGCACAAGACCAACCCGGTGCACGAAGCGGTCATTCACGAGCTTGTCCGAGGCCTGCAGTACGACGAGGTCCTGCCCGCTCGCAAGTGGGCGGGCCTGGCCACCGGGGAGCGACCGGCCGACCGGCTGGCTGTGATCGCTCCGTTCAGAGACCAGGTAAAAGCACTGCGGAACAGCCTGACCTACCGGTTCGGCGAGAGCTACGAAGGGCTGGTGGACACCGTCCACCGATTCCAGGGCAGTCAGCGTCCCCTTGTGGTGATCGATACCGTGGCAGGAGCGGGCGACAGACTCGGCTACTTCTACGAGGGCTCCGGCCTGTCGTCTTCAACATCCCGGTTGCTCAACGTGGCCCTCAGCCGGGCGCAGGACCATCTCGTCGTCGTCGCCGACACCCGGTTCCTGCACGAGAACCTCAGTCCAGGTAGTGAGGCCGCACGGATGCTCACCCACTTGGAGCGCCATGCGCGGTTGCTCTCGGTGGACGACCTCGTCCCGTTCCGTTCCGCGGCCGACCTGGCCGGGCTGGACAAGGACGAGCTGGCCCGGCCTGCGTTCTTTCCCGCCGACGAGGTGCCCCGCGCCATCGCATGGGACATCGGACAAGCTCAGCGCAGCATCGAGATCTACTGTGCCTTCCTGGACCCTGCCCCCGTCAGCAGATGGCTGCGGCATCTCACCCCGCGCATCAACAGCGGAGTGCAGGTCACCGTCCACACTCGGGACCAGAGCGACGATCCGCGCAAGCGTGCTCTGGTACGAGACCTTGAGGCCGCCGGTTGTCTGGTCGCAGTACGCGAGCGCATGCACGAGAAGGTCATGATCGTCGACGACACCGTGCTGTGGCACGGCTCGCTCAACCTTCTCGCCAACACCGGCGCCACCGACCTGATGATACGGATCACCGACCCGTTCTCCTGCAGGCAAGTCCGTCACATCGTCGACCGCGCACGAATGGAACGTCCTGCCCGTACCTGGAAGCAGACATCGCCGGAGCCGAATTCGGCCCCCGATGTCAGATCTGGCGATGTGCTGGACGGACGCCTTTACATACAGGTCTCTTTCGACAAGAAAGACGAGTTCAAACACGCGCTACAGACCGCCGGGATACGTCCCCAGTGGCACGGGTCAAGGAAGCTGTGGCATGTCGATGCCGCTGTCCCACGGCACCTGGTCCAGCGCTGGCTTCCTCCGGCTACGCACTGACAGTGTTGACGAACTCGATCGACCCGGCACCGCCGGGCGGGACTGCGCCCCAGCCGCAAGTGGCCCGGTGGCAGCATGAGGATACTTCAACAGCGGTCACGAGGAATCTTCAACGTTGTTCGGCTAAAGATCAGCTACCGCACCGCTCAGGAGAACCTCAACTTCGAAGCTCGGTCGAGATACCGCGACACGACCGCATCAGTCATCGACCGCGACGACCTTGACCGCTCGTAACAGGCCGTCTTTGAATTCATGGTGCTGCCCCGTGGAAGACGAAGTAAGGGCCCGTCCGAGCTCGAACAAAGACCTTTTCGCCCACGAGGCGATCGGGCGGGCTTTGCATGAATAATCCCGGCGAGGTCGTCCGGCGCATAAAGAGGGCGTTGCGGGTCTGAGCCGTCGCGAGGCCCTCCAGAACCAGGCCTCTCGCATGAGAAATTCCCAAATAGCTCAACATCGCGCAGCCTCATGAGTATATAGCTATAGCGAGGGAGAGTCAGCTGCCGTTCGCTGTTGATAGGGGGCGTCCCATGGTCAAAGCACGCCAGAACAGGCGTGCCAAATCCGGTCGAGCCAATGCGGCTCCCGCCCCTCGATCCAAGGAGGCTGAGCCGGCCGGATCCGGGCGATGGAAAGCCATGCGGACGTGGCTGGCGGGAATCCTCAGCGCTGTGATCATCGCAGTGATCGGTGTCGTGTTCACCACTTGGTTCAACGCACGCGGACCCGACGCGGTCGACCGGATCAGCGGAGAGCCTCCGATCAAGGTCGGCCACGTAGCCGTCGACTACTCCACGCAGGACACTGCCCTGAGGGAGCCGGTGACCGATCCGGGAGAGCGAGCGGTTCTGTTGAGCAGCGCGTCCGGCTCGCGCCATGACGCCGTCATGGCGCGCCATCACCGGGCCCCCCTCGAAAAGGTGGACGTCACCGTCGTCCTCATCGGGAACCGCAGCAGCCTGCGCATCATCGACATCAAGCCGCGCGTCCTCGACCGCAAGTCGGTCTCGGACGGCGCGGTGCTGGTCTACACCTCCGGCGGAGAGGTCGACACCATCGAACTCTCCGCCGATCTCGATGAGCCGGCTCCCCGTTTTGCCACCGCCAAGGACCCTGACACCTCGTACTTCAGGAAGAAGCAGATAGACCTGAAACGGGGCGAGCGGGTCACGCTCTCCATGTCGATCAAGGGCACGGCGGCGTACTACGAGTTCGATCTCCTGGTCACCGTGCTCGCGGAGGACCGAACCGAGCAGATTACGATCGAGGGGCCGGACAAGAACCCGTTCCGGGTGACCGGCACTGCCGACGCCTACCGCACCTACTACACCCTCTCCCCGCTCCGTGTCTGGCAGCCGATCCCTCGTGGCCAGGCATGCGTGATCGAGCGGAAGATCCAAAAGACCAAGGGATGCTGACCGTGCGCGGGCGTCGCCGCGCGGCAGGGGTCCTGCTCGCGGTGGTCCTGGTGGCCTGCCCGGCCGCGTCCGCTCCGCGGCTCCCGCTCGTGCCTGTCGAGTGGCGTGCGGCGTGGTCGGTGCCTGCGGACACCGACACCGGCGAGCCGTTCTTCGAGACTCCGCGCTACGCCGTGTCCGACCACGCGGTCGCCGTGGCGACGCGCCAGGGCACCGTGCGGATCCACGATCCGCGCACCGGTGAGCTCCGGCGCACCGTCCCCGCCGACCCGGCTCTCACCGCGCCCATCACCGGCGTGTGGATCGCGGCGGACACGCTGGTCGTGTCGAGAGGAACGCCGGACATAGTCGACCACGCCCTGGACGGCCATGATCTGACCACGGGCGCCGCGCTGTGGCGGCGCACGATCGCCGTCTCCAGTCATCAGCCCCGGACGGAAGGTATCGGCGCGTACCGGGGTCCGCGGATCATGGTGACCGAGCGCGGCATCGTGGTGTTGGAGCGGTCGGCCGAGCCCCTCGACATCCGTGCTCTTGATCTCCGGACCGGGGCGACCACGACACGGGTGACGTATCCGCGAGGCTGCCACCTGCGAGGTGCGGCAACCGCCCGATCGGTGGCGCTGCTCAGCTCTTGCGCGGGAAACAAGCTGCGGCTCACCTCGATGGATCCGCGCACACTGCGGCACGGTTGGACGCGCCTGCTGTCGTCGTTCTCCTCGCCGCCGGGCGGAGACGCTGCGATTCGCGTTACGGCCAATGCGGAGGGATACGTTCACGCCTCGGTGGGGAACGATGATTTCTTCTACGGGGCGGACGGCCGCCTGCTGTCCACCGGCCCGGAGGCTGCGGGCGTCATGAACCCGAGCCGCTGGAGCCCGCCCTTGCTCGCCGGCTCGTACTCCGGGGCAGCCGGCCACCGCGGGGCCCTCCTGGACAACGGATGGCCGTTGCCCGCCTACCTGTTCTCCGTCGACTCCGGCACCGGACGGCTCAGCGGATTGCCGCTCGACCTGCCCTACCATCGTGTGTCCCTTGTCGGGTCGATCCGGGGTATGGCCTTCGTGCACAGCGATGTCCCCGATGACGGCCGGATCACCGCGTACAAGCTGAGCTACGGGCTTTCCCGCGAGCCCACCCGCTTCGGCGGTGTCTCGGCGAGCGCCTGGCCGGATGCCTGCGCCCTGCTTACCGGCCATGATCTGTCCGTCCTCGCTGACGGCTACCGCGCGGTTCCCGGAGCGGACGATTCTGTGGGAACAGAACCGCCGAAGCCGGAGAGATGCGACTGGATACCGCCCACTGACGACGGCGTCGTCGTCTCGCTCTCCGTGGAATGGGTGTCCTCGTCGAACGCGGGCGCGCGAAAGCTGTTCACCGCCGAGGTCGGCGTTATCAAAGAGGCCAACGCCTTCGATCCCACCACGGAGAGCCCGGGCTTCCTCTCCTATACCGTGGCCGAGACGAACGGGTTCTACGGCGCGACGATCATCAACGTGGGCCCCGTCATCGTCCGGCTGAGCTCGCTCTCCCGACAGGCGGTGCGGCTCATCTCCCCGTTGCTACAGGGCAATCTGCTCGCACATTATCAGCCAGGCGTCCGCGCTCCCGGCCCCGCGCGCGAGGGCGGCTGGAACCATCCGACCGACGCGGTCGTCCATGCCGAGCCGGTGGTGGTCGACGGTGTCGTCTACGCCACAAGTGGCGATGGCACGGTGTCCGCGCTGGACGCCGCCACCGGCGCGATGCGGTGGCGTTTCCAGACGGGCGGTTCCCTGCTGTTCGATCACGTGGTGGTGGATGGCACCGTGTTCGCGGCGAACACTTCCGGCAGGCTGGTCGCGTTGGACGCCGCCACCGGCCGCATGAGGTGGAGCCGCAGGATCGATGTGTACAGCGACCTCGTGGTCGCGGCGGGCCGCCTCTACGTCTGGACCAGGAACCCCGCCTGGTCCGTGAGTGCCGAGGTCGTCGCGCTGAACGGTGCCTCCGGTAAGAGGCTGTGGAGCTTCCAGCCGGAGGGCGACGTCCTCAACCCCGATCCCGTGCTGGTCGGCGAAGTCGTCCATGTCGGCAGCGACCATGGCATGGTGTATGCGCTGGACGCCACCTCGGGAGCCCAGAAGTGGCGTCTCCGGGCCGGCGGAGGACAAGACCACACTCATCTGGTGCGAGCCGGCGGGGTCGTCTATGCCGCGAGCACCGATGGCGAGGTGCACGCGCTGGAAGGCTCCTCCGGGAAAGTCCGATGGAGCTCAGGGCTCGACGGTCCCGTCGATTTCCGTCCGGTGGTGGCCGGCGGGGCCGTGTACCTCGGCAACAAGGACGGCACGACATACGCATTGGACGCCGCCACCGGCACGCGGCTGTGGAGCTTCCAGACCGAGGGCGACAGGCCCGGCTTCAAGTGGGACGTCGCGGTGGCCCAGGGACTCGTATACGCCGGCGACGACAGCAGGCTGTACGCGCTCGACGCCGTCACCGGCACGGTGCGATGGAGCTTCCCGTTGGGAAAGGGCCTCACCTCCGGCCCCGTGGCGGAAGGCGGGACCATTCACGTCGGAGACAACGAGGGAACGCTTCACGTGCTCGACGCCGCCACCGGCACGGTGCGATGGAGCTTCCAGACCGGCGGCACCATCGAAACCAGACCTGTGGTGGCAGGTGGCCTCGTGTACGTCGGCGGCTCGAACGGCAACGTGTACGCGTTGCCCGCGGCAGGCGGATAGAAGTGCGCTGAAGATCTTGGAAGGCTCCCGCCTCGAAGGTCGCCTGACCCTGCCGGCTCGTCTCGGGGGATGATGCCGCCCGTCTCCACGGGTGGAGGTCGGGTGCGGACGGCGCTTCCCGCCGGAGGCTGTCCGTACCCGAGGTGTTACTGGACGGGGGTGCAGGTCACGACCGGGACAGGGACGGCGGAGGCCCCTCGTTGGATGAAGGCCTGCCGGACCACGGCGTTCGGCTTCACGGGATTCCACGACCCGTTGCTGTGCACGGTGACATGGGCCCCTGACTGGTCCATCCGGCCGGCCAGTGAGACGGTGACCTTCTGCTTGCCCGGCCACGTCCAGTCCAGCCGCCACTCGTCGATGGTCGAGGTGCCGGTGTTCCTGATCGATATCTTGACCATGTTGTCGGTCACCCGGGACCCGTCCTCCCGGTAGGACCAGGAGTTGACCTCCCTGTACGTCGCCTCGCACGCGGAGGCCCCGACCGCCTCGGCGGTCGCGATCCCCGGGATCGCGATGATCACCGGCACCAGAACCGCCGCGGCCAGGACGCCGATCCGCCGATGTCGCATGTTCGAGCTCCCCCCAACTAGGTTTACCGAGTTTTCTACAGAATCCTTATAGTTTTGGTCAAGAGGGGTGTTGGCCTGCTCACACTCCCCTCGACTTCTTTACCAAGAGTTGATCACAGAGCCGATCTCCCAGGCCGGAGCCCCCGCGACCACCTTCGCGGGACAGCACGGACCTCCCCGTGGCCTGCTCCGGCGGGGAGGATTCAGCAATACGGTCGAGGGGTTTCGTACCGCCCGGATCTCCGGCCGGGCGCGGTTCCCACTGCCCCTCCGGGGGCTTGTGATGCTCCGGCAAGTCATCGCAAGTTGTTCACAAGTCGTCGGCGTATCTTTCGCCGTAGGTGGATCCCGGACATCATCCGCTTCGGATGTGCGGAACCACGGACCCGTGAAGCGCTGTCGTCGGTGTGGGCCCCTTCACCCGGCACCCCGACTTCACCCACCTCGATTCCCCCGACTCACTTTCCTGGACCTACCGGACAGCACCTGCAGAAGGCGGGCACACGCGGGCCTGCGCGGGCACGGGAAGGTCAACGGCACCATCCAGGTCACGTACGAGATCATCGCGGTGGACGCGGGCAGAGCAGCCGACCGCATCGACCACCCGATGGTCAAGGTGCGGATCTACGACAACAGCGGTGAACCCGCGCCGATGACCGGCGTCCTCTACGTCAACGGCTGACCTGGACCCCCACGAGCCTCGGAAACGACGACGAGGCCCGCGAACACCCGGCCTGGAATCGCCGAAAGCTCGGACAACCACCGGGTAGGTCCTCGGACCAGGCCCGGCCCGCCCTGGGCCTGGTCATGTGCGATGCGCGGCGGTGTCCACGGGCCACAAGACTTCACATGTCACTCACAAGTCCGGCCACTCATGATGAGCGTTGAATCAACCTACCCCTATATCAGGAGAACACCTGTCACGAAGTTTCGAACCGTGTTTGCGCCGAGGGCGCACGTAGAGCTGGAACCGTCCGTCTGGTTTTTGTTGTCCCGGGTGCGCAAAGCAGAGCGACACGAGCCGGCGGGCCGAGTCCGGTTGAACCTGTACGCGGTTAGGGAAACCGTTTTTTCTGCCAAGACGGCTGAGTGCTCCGGCACCGGCCGCGATCATGTCGTTATCGAGTATTCGATTCGCTACGCGTCGTGTACTCAACACCCCCCTGGCCATACCTGTCGGGTACGGCCATAGTTTCGGAGCTATCTTTGCTCAAGTTATTCAATCCCGCTTCCATTCGGCGGATCGCGCTCCCTGTGATCGCCGCGGTGGTCGGCGGCGCTCTCGCCATCCCCTTGCCCGCGCAGGCCTCCACCTCGGCGCCGGCTCCGGACCCGAAGCCCGCGATGGCGGACGAGCCCTTCAAGATCACCGATCTGGGCAGCCTCGACGCCCACTGGGGCAGCTGGCGCTGGAGTGTCGCGGGAATCGACAACTCTGGCCGGGTCGTCGCGAACCTGGGTTCGCCTTCCGGGCTTGGCATCAGTCAGAAGGCCATCGTCATCTCACCTGACGGGACGAGAACCGACGTCAGCACGCTCCTCGGCAACAAGGATCTCCCCAGCTACGCCGAGGCCGTGAACAGCGACGGCAAGGTGCTCGGCTGGTACAAGAAGGAGAGGCGGGGAGACTCTCCCAACCTCGAATTCTCTTACAAAGACGGTACGGTCAAGAAAGGAGACAAACGCCTTTATGGCGTGGTGGCGGTAAACAATAAGGAGCAGATTCTGCATGCGGAATCGATAGTGGACTCCGATGGCTCGAAGCTACGACTGGAACCCCCTGACCTGAAGATGTTCCAGGCAGAGGGGATGAACAACCAGGGTTCGGTCGTCGGTTACCTCAATAAAAGAGATGACATATGGTCGGCGAATGCCTTCCGGACCAAGCCTGGTGAACCCGTAAATCTCGAGCGGGACATGCTGTATTACGAGGATTGGCCTACCATGGCCTACGATGTCAACGACAGGGGCGAGGTAGCCGGCTGGGCGACAAAGATAGAGAACGGCATTCCCCGTAACGCTGTCCCCGTCATCTGGGATGCGAAAGGCGAACCCCGTGTGCAGTCCACCACCGCCGGGGGCAGGATGTTCGCGATCAACAACAGCGGCGTCGGCGTCGGGGTACTGTTCAACGAAAAAGACCAGAGTGAGGCGGCTCTCTTTTACAACAATGGGTCTATCAACCTGAGCTACCTGTCGCAGACGATACACTTCAAGTATGCCGTCGCCATCAACGACCATAACCAGGTCGTCCTGGTCGGCTATACCGGGTCAGAAGATCCGGGGGTTAACTACCACCTCTACCTGCTTGATGTGGGAGGGGACCCCGTCATCGAATCGCTCACTCTTGAGACGCAGAAGTACCCGTCCGAGGAGTGGGTCCCAGCCGATAGCGTGATCGACGGCAATCAGATGCGCATCACGGCAAAGGTGAGCAACCCCAGCTCTTTCCCCTTGGATGCGAAGCTCAACTTCGGCCATGGGGTTGAGAGTGGCAAAAGCGCCGCCATGCTGCCTGGTAAGACGACCAAGCTTAAGCTCGCCCCGAAGGAAACAGCCACCGTCTACCGCTACTGGTCGACATCGGGGATTGCCTGGGAAAAAAAGGCACCAAAAATAGAACGCTATCTGAAGGCGTTTCTGGAGGTCGAAAACTCTACCGAGGACTTCCAGGAGAAAAGCTTCAATGTCCTGCCGAAGCCCGTTGTCCTGGCGCATGGCTGGAAGTCCGACGCGAAGAGTTCATGGGATTCCACCAAGTCGATTCTGACCGGTATGCACCCCAAACTGGGGGTGTACGCGGTCGGTGACGGCGCATTCGGCAGCGACGGCGGCACGCTTAGCACCGGTAACCTGCCGGAGCCGTTCGAGCGCACCAAGGATTTCCCCGAGAACGTCGCCGAAATGGCAAAGTACGTCGAAAACGTGCGCAAGGAAACCGGCGCGTTTCGCGTCGATGTCATCGCGCATTCGATGGGCGGGCTGATCAGCCGGGGATACATCCAGGACGGCATGCCGCAAACGCCGGACAAGAAGCCGGTGATCAACCGGATGCTGCAGATGGGCACCCCGAACAGGGGGACCCCGTGCGCGGACATGCTCGTTTTGCTGTACGGGTGGAACCCGCTGGGGGTTCCTTACTGGCCGGCCACGCGGGAGAACACCACGACATACGTGCAAGAGGTCTTGAACGAGGCGTACGTCAACCTCAAGGGCGTGGCGCCCTCGAACCTGGTGGGTGTGGGCTGGCCCGTGCCCTGCACCCCGCCCAGCGTCACGGGCTCCACTACGTTCCCCGACGGTGACCTGATCGTGCCGAAGTGGAGCGCGCGGTACTACAACGACATGCCGACAACCGGCACGATTCACACGTTGATGACCGGGTCCCAGTCGGACTTCGATTCCTTTGTCAAGCCGCGGCTGGCAACGGAGCCGGGCTCGCCCGAGGACGGGGAGCTCCTCGAGCTGCAGAAGGAGGCGGCTACCGGATCGGACGCCAAGGCGACCGCGAAGGCCGGGGCCTCCGCCGATGGCGGCACGGACCCGGTTTCGATGTTCGCCACGCCGTCGACCTCGGTGGAGCCGGGGAAGACGGTGGCCGTGCCGTTGGAGGTGCCGCAGGGTTCGGCGTTCGGTGTCACGGCTGTCCTGCCGTCGACGGTTGGGTTGCTGCTGCGGGATCCGTCCGGTAAGGCGGTGGCGCAGTACGCGGCGGGCAGCGACGCGGCCAAGCAGCCGATCCAGGGGCTGCGTGTGGGCGCCCCGCAGGCAGGCGCGTGGAAGCTGGAGGTCACGAATACGGCGGCTGCGCCGGTGACGGCCGATCTGGGTGCCTGGGTCGCCGAGAACCCGGTCCGGGTGTCGGTGGTCAAGGCTGACGCCTCTGATGACGGCCGGGTGCGGGTGGTCGCCGAGGTGACCGACGAGAGTCGCCCGGTCACCGGTGTGCCGGTGCGGGCCGTCGCGATCGGTAAGGACGGTGCGCGTCACGAGCTGGCGTTGAATGACGACGGCGACAGTGATGACGGTGCGGCCGGTGACGGTGTGTACGGCGCCAGGTCCGATGCGCTTCCCGATGATGTGTACTCCATCGTGGTGAAGGCCGACACCGTCAAGGGACCGCGCACGGCGCAGTCGCTGGTCGAGGTGAAGAAGCCGGACCTGCGGGAGTTCGAGCTGTCGCTGTCGGCCGAGCCGGGAGGTTCGGTGTCGGCGTCGCCGGCCCAGCCGACCTACCGGGCCGGGACCAAGGTGAAGGTGACCGCGACTCCCGAGGCCGGGCGTGTCCCGATCGGCTGGGAGGTCGACGGTGAGGTGCGGGGTCCGGGTGCGCTGACGCTGACGATGGACCGGGCGCACACCGTGACGGCGCGGTTCGGCACCTTCAAGGTGACCGAGCTCGGCACGCTGCCCGACCAGGACCCCTCCAGGACCGAGGCGTGGGCGCTCAACGACCGCGGCCAGGTCGCGGGCAGGGTGCGCGGCGAGGACGGCAAGTCGCGCGCGGTGCGCTGGCAGGACGGCAAGGCCACCGAGCTGAGCGGCCTGGCCTGTAGCGACGACGCGGTCAGGTGCGAGACCGGCGCCCTTGGCATCAACGAGGCTGGGGATGTGTCCGGCTCGGCCGTGACCTCGGTGAACGGACGCAACACCCGGCACGCCGTGGTCTGGTCCGACGACGGTTCCATCACCGATCTGCAACCGGGCCACAGCTCGTCGAGATCGAACGCCACCGCCATCGCGTTGAACGACAACGGTGAGGTGTTCGGCGATGCCGGTCTGCGCGATTACGTGACGTGGTACGGGGGGGCCGCGGTCGCGCTGCCTTCCGAGTTCGATCATGGCGTCGGCTACATACCCGAGACCATGCAGGACTTTACCTCGCGTATCAACGCCGCTGGTGCGATCGCGGGTGCGTACACGTTCAGCCGGGATGCCAACGGTCTTCCCAAGGACACGGCGCCGGCGGTCTACGCCGACGGTGTGCTGACCAGGCTCCCGGGCACGGTCGAGGGATGCGCCGTGACCGGTGGCAAGGCGAGCGATCTGAACAACACCGGTCTGGTGGTCGGCACGTTGCGGTGCGGCAGCTCCGAGAACAAGACGATCAAGCGCGCCATGGTGTGGAAGGACGGCAAGCCGGTCGATCTGGGTTCGGGTGAGGCGAACGCGGTCAACGACAACGGGGTGATCGTCGGTTTCGAGCCGGGCAAGTTCCTCGACTCGAAGCGGTCGCTGGTGATGTGGGTGGACGGCACGCGGTATCCGCTGACGGACAAGCTGTCTCGGCCGTGGTGCCCGGAGGACGCCTTGGAGACGACCTCGCCGTGTGTGGGCATGTGGAACGTACGGGATGTCAATTCCTCGGGGCAGATCCTGGTACAGGGGTTTGTGCGTGACCGCTCGCCGGACGGGGACGGGTTCGTCCAGCAGGAGCGGTCGTTGCTGCTGACTCCCAGTCCCGCCCGGGCGGATCTGGAGGTCACGCACAGCGTGTCGCCGGCCGAGCCGGGGCCGGGGTCGACGGTGACCTGGACGGCCACGGTGACCAACAAGGGGCCGGAGGCCGCGACCGATGTGCGGCTGGATGTGGCCGCCCCCAACACTGCCGGTGCGAGCACGTGTGAGACCTACCGGGGTCTGTGCACGCCGATCAAGGGTGGGCACCGCAACACGGTCAAGGTGTTGGAGCCTGGCTGGTCGGCCACGGTGAAGGTGAGTGCCACTGTGCCGGCGGATGCCGCCGACGGGACCGAGCTCAAGGCCGGTGCCCACGGCTACAGCCTGGAGGTGACCGACCCCAAGCCGGACGGCAACAGCGCGTCGGCGGCGGCGACGGTCCGGCCCTGGCTGGACAGGACCGGGATCGTCTGGACGGATCCGGTACAGGTCGGATCGACCAGCCAGCCGATCAAGGCGACGCTGACCAACCGGGGCAGCGAGCCGATGCAGATCAAGACGATCACGGCCGAGGGCCCGTTCGGGCAGGGCGAGCGCTGCCCGGTCGAGCTGGCAGTGGGCGCCACGTGCTCTGTTGATATGACCTTCACCCCGGACAAGGAAGGGGACGCGGCTGGGAAGCTGACCTTCACCACCGTCACCATGCCCGGTGACTCCGACCGTCCCGACACCGGATATCCCGAAGACCCCTTCCCCCTGCCCGGCGCAGGCGCCTCGGGCACCGGGAAAACCACGGGAACCGAGGAAGACCCCGAGGAGGGTGGCACCGAGGTCGTCTACACGATGACATTGGCCGGTCGCGGCGTCCTCAAGACCAACGCCGAACCGGTCGTCGAGGTCCCCGCGGAGCCGTTGAAGGCCACGGTGGGCAAGCCGTTCACCCTGAAGATCCCCTTCACCGACGCCGACGCCGAGGACACCCACACCGCGAAGGTGGCGTGGGGAGACGGGCCCCCGGTGGAGGCCGTGGTGACCCAGCGGCCCGGTGGCGGCACCGTCGAAGTGACCCGCACGTTCACCGCCCCGCGCACCGGCACCGCGATGGTGATGGTCTACGACAGCGGTGGCGCCCTCGGGGCGGCCGGCGTGCCGTATGTCATCGAGGAGGAGGCGCCGAACACGGCGCCGGTGGTGACGGCCGGGCCGGACGTCGAGATCGCGACCGGGAAGAAGTTCCAGCGCGTCGTATCGTTCTCCGACCCCGGTTCCACCTCGTGGACGGCGACCGTCGACTACGGCGACGGTTCGGGCGTCAAGCCGGTGACCGTCACCGGTCAGGAGATCGCGCTGGAGCACACCTGGGGCGCCACCGGGACCTACCCGGTCACGGTGACGGTCCGCGACGACGGCGGCCTTTCGTCCACGGCGACGTTCACCGCCACCGTGGTCACCGAGTCGACGCCGAACCAGGCTCCCCAGGTCACGGTGGATGAGACGCCGTACCCCGTCGAGGCGGGCAGCGTCTGGGCCACGCCGGGCTCCTTCACCGATCCCGACTCCACCGCCTGGACCTACACGGTGGACTACGGGGACGGGGCGGGTCCGCAGCCGCTGACCTTGACCGCGGGGCAGATCAAGCTCCAGCACGTGTATCAGTCGGCCGGGGAGTACACGGTCGTGCTGACGGTCACCGACGACAAGGGGGCCGCGGGCAGTGCCCAGGTCACCGTCCACGTCACCAACGCCGCCCCCGAGGTGACCTTCGAGCAGCCGGTCACGGCTGTGGCGGTGGGGGCCGAGGTCAGGCTGAACGCCACCTTCACCGATCCGGGTGGCGCCGATGTCCACACCGCTGTGTGGAGCGTCGGCGGCACGCCGGTGCCCGCGGCCCTGGCCGGCCCCGCCAAGAGCACGGGCAAGAACGCGGGCAAGAAGGCAGGTAAGAGCACGGGCATGGTCACCGGGTCGCACGTGTTCACCAAGCCTGGCCGTTACCCGATCTCGCTGACCGTGACCGACAACCACGGTGGTAGTGCCACCGCCGACACGGTCAACGGGGAGCAGGTCTACATCGAGGTCTACGCCCCGGCCACGGCCGTGGTCGGTGACGGCACCGTCGTGGTGCCCGCCGGTTCCTGCCGGCTGGAGGGTGCCTGCGGCAAGGAGGGCACCGCCACCTTCGCCCTCTCGGCCCACTACCCGCGCAAGGCCGGCAAGCCCACCACCGGCCTGACCTTCAACGCCCCCGGATTCACGATGCGCGGTACTTCCGCCACGGCGCTGGTCGCCGACGGCGGTACCGCTGTCCTGCGCGGAAACGGGAAGGTCAACGGCACCATCGAGGTCAGCTACGAGATCACCGCGGTCGACGCCGGCAAGCCGGCCGACCGCACCGACCAGCTGACGATCAAGGTATGGAAGAAGAAGAAGGGTGAACTGATCTACGACAACAGCGGCAAACCAGCACCGGTGAACGGCGTCATCCGTATCAGCGGCTGACCCGTTAACCACAGAACCTGTGGGCCGGCCGGTCACCCGGCCGGCCCACACCGGTTTCAGCCCGGCCGTCGCCGCGAGCAGGCGGGTCGTGATCGTCCACGGTTTCCACCGCGTACACCGGGGCCGCGCGGTCGGCACGTATTCGGCGCGGTTGGCCGCAAACGATCGGTGACAGCCGTGGACAGCCGGACATGACAAAAGCGCCCTCGACCGCGAACACGCAGGTCAGGGGCGCTTTCGTCATGGTCACAAGGGGTAGGGCGGGCGGGACTCGAACCCGCGACCCAGGGATTATGAGTCCCCTGCTCTAACCGGCTGAGCTACCGCCCCTCGTGCACACCGTACTGCGGCATTCAACCAAACGTGGGCGCTGTTCGCACACTTGCCGGGCGGGACGGGTTCAAGATGTGACCTTTGGCGGAACCCGGCTCCGGGGACTCGCTACCCTGACGGTGGGCCTTGTTGAGGAGTGTTGGATCATGCGCGTTGTTGAAGCTTTCCGGGAGTCGTACGGAACGGAGCCCGCCGGAGTGTGGCACGCGCCGGGGCGGGTCAACCTGATCGGGGAGCATACCGACTACAACGACGGATTCGTGCTGCCGTTCGCGGTGCCGTGGGGGGTGACCGCGGCGGTCTCGCCGCGCGAGGACGGGGTGATCCGGCTGCGGTCGTTGCAGGCGGACGAGCCGGTCGCGCTCGCGACGCCCGACCAGGCCGAGGGCTGGACCCGTTACGTGGCCGGGATGTTCTGGGTGCTCCGCGGGGCCGGGCACCAGGTCGGGGGCGCGGATGTGGTGATCGACGGGGACGTGCCCCAGGGGGCGGGGCTGTCGTCGAGCGCGGCGCTTGAGGTGGTCGTCGGTATCGCGCTGAACGAGCTGTACGAGCTCGGCCTCACCAAGATGGAGATCGCACTGGCCGCGCAGAAGGCCGAGAACGACTTCGTGGGCATGCCGTGCGGAATCATGGACCAGGCGGCCTCGGCCCTCGCTGAGGAGGGAAAGGCCCTGTTCATGGACTGCCGGAGCCTCAGTACCAGGAACATCCCGTTCGACCTGGCGAGCCACGGCCTCCAGTTGCTCATCATCAACACCGGGGTGCGTCACGAACTCGCCGATGGGCAGTACGCCAGCCGCCGCCGTGACTGCGAGAACGCCGCGAGGCACCTGGGCCTGGACGCGCTGCGCGACATCATCGACCTGGGTGGCGCCCTCGCCAGGCTGAGCGGCGACGAGCGCAGGCGCACCCAGCACGTGGTGACGGAGAACCACCGGGTCGAGGCGGTGATCGGGCTGCTGCGGGCCGGGGCGGTACGGGAGATCGGTGCCCTGCTGAACGCCTCCCACCTGTCGCTGCGCGATCAGTTCGAGGTGTCCTGCGCCGAGCTGGACGTGGCCGTGGAGTCGGCGGTCAGGGGCGGTGCCCGGGGGGCCCGGATGACCGGCGGCGGGTTCGGCGGCTCGGCGATCGCACTGGTCACCGACGAGCGGGTGGAGTCCGTGCGGGAGGCCGTCACCCATGCCTACGCCGAACACGGCTGGGCCGCACCGGAGATCTATCCGGCGCCCCCGGCGGCGGGAGCACGGCGACTGATCTGAGCGACCCGCCTCACCCGCCGGACCTCCTCGCGGGAACGGTGTCGGAGTGCGGCGAGGGTACGGATGACGTCAGCCGCTGTTCCGCGCGGGCCGGGGCGGGACCCCGGGGGCGGTGGTGCGGGAAGAGCGGGACCGGGTCGGCGAGCCGCTCTCCCCGGCACTGGCCGGCGATCCGCGCCGAGGCGTCCGGCAGGAAGGGGGCCAGCAGGTCCGCCAGTTCCCGGCAGGTGGCGACCAGGGTGCCGAGGACCGCGTCGAGCCGGGGCGAGCCCTCGCGGGCGAGGCGCCACGGCTCGGTGCGGTTGACGTACCGGTTGGCCTCCTCGGCGACCGCGTAGACGGCGGCGGTGGCCGCGCGGAAGTCGAACGCCTCCAGGGCCTCGTGCACCGCGTCTCGGGCCTTGCCTCTGACCTCCTCCAGAGCCGTCTCACGCTCCTCGGGCACGATCCCGCCCCGGTAGCGGTGGACCATGCTGACCACCCGGTTGACGAGGTTGCCCAGCCCGTCGGCCAGCTCGCCGTCGTGGCGGGCGATGAGCCGCCTCGCGGTGAAGTCGACGTCGCCGACCCTGGGCACCTCCCGCAGCAGCCACCACCTGACCGCGTCCACGCCGTACGCCTCGACGAGCCCGATCGGGTCGACGGCCGAGAGCTCGGTTCCCGTAGGGCCGTCACCGGAGTGGCCGGGACCGCCGGAGAGTGCCGATTTGCTGATCTTCCGGCCGTCCACGGTCAGGTAGTCGTGGACCAGGATGTCCGTCGGCGGCACCTCCCCCGCCGAGAGCAGCATCGCCGGCCAGTAGACCGCGTGGAAGCGCAGGACGCCCTTGCCGAGCACGTGGATCCGCCGGTCGGCGCCGGGCCACCAGTGGCCGTGCTCTCCCCTCGCGTAGTCCAGCGCGGTCAGGTAGTTGCCGAGCGCGTCCCACCACACGTAGATCACCTGTCCGGGATCGCCCGGCACCGGGATGCCCCAGCCGCGCGCCCGCGCCTGGGAGCGGGAGACGCTGAAGTCGGACAGCCCCGCGGCGATGAAGGCCAGGATCTCGTTGCGGCGCTCGGCGGGCTCGACGCGAATGCGGCCGCTGTCGATCAGGCCGTACAGCTCGTCGCGGTAGCGGGACAGGCGGAAGAACCAGTTCTCCTCGGACACCCGCTGGAGCGGGGCGTCGTGCTCGGGGCACTGCTCGTCGGACGGATAGAACTGCTCGCAGCCGACGCAGTAGAGGCCCTCGTAGTGCCTGCGATACAGGTCGGCGGAGCAGGCCCGCCAGAACCGCTCGACGCCGGGCCGGTGCCGGGGGTCGGCGCTGGTACGGATGAAGTCGTCGTAGGAGAGCGAGAGCGGTCCCGCCAGGCGGGCGAACTCGGCGGCGTTGCGGTCGACGAGATCCCGTACGGCGACCCCCTCGGCCTCGGCGGCCCGCACGTTCTTGAGCGAGTTGTCGTCGGTGCCCGTCTGGAACCTGACCTCGTCGCCGAGCAGGCGGTGGTGCCTGGCGAGCACGTCCACCTGAACGAGCTCCAGGGCGAAGCCCAGGTGGGGACGGGCGTTGACGTACGGGATGGTCGTGGTGAGCAGGATTCGGGACATCGGAACCTCCGCTGGAGCCCGAAAACAGATCGAGGCCCCGTTTCAGGGCCTCAAGAAGACGTCAGGTGACCCCGGCTGCGGGGAAGAGCATCACCAGGAAGGTCATGCTCTCATGCTAACCACCCGTTCCCCGCTTCGACATGCGGTTTTCCGCGTCCGGGCCTGACGGCCAGTCGGGCATGAGCGGCGGTCCGTCCGCCTCCGCCGCGCGGACCATCCGGCGCAGCAGGTCGTCGAGGAGCTCACGGTCGCCGGGGTCGAGCGGGGCGAGCAGGGCCTGCTCCTCCAGGCCGCCGTCGTCCATCCGCTCCTGCCAGATCGCGCGCCCGGCCGGGGTCAGCGCGACGAGCAGGCGGCGGCGGTCGCCGGGGTCGTGCACGCGGCCGACGTATCCGGCCTGCTCCAGCCGGTCGAGCCGGTTGGTCATCGTGGCCGGGTGGGTGTCGAGCCACTCGGCCAGCAGCGACGGGGTCGCCCGGTAGGGCGGCCCGGCCGCGACCAGGTGGTGCAGGACCTGGAACTCCCAGTGCTTGAGCCCTCCGGCGGCCAGCCACCTGTCCTTGTTGCGCCTGAGCAGCCGCACGATCATCTGCATCCGGGTGAAGATCCCCTCGATCTGCGGATCGAGGTCGGACAGCTCCCTGGACCAGTGCGTGATGTGCCGATCGACGGAGTCAGGCTCTGACATGCCCACAGGGTAACGCGGTCCTCGCCGCGGCGACCGGCTCGGCCCCGGCGGCCCTGGCGGGCCGGTGCACCGATGCCTCCCCGGCATCACGCGGCGCTCCGCCGAGCCCTCATTTATACGGATGCATATATTTTGATTTCGTAGTAATTTCGCCCCCATGACCCCCCTGAGAGACTCCTGGGCCCCCTTACGGGACCCCCGCTTCCGCCTGCTGTGGGCCGGCCAAACCCTGTCGAGCCTCGGCGACTCCGTCACCTCGGTGGCCCTCGCGCTGGCGATCGTCACCGCGACCGGCTCGGTCACCGACCTCGGGGTGGTGCTGGCCGCCCAGTCGATCGCCATGGTGACGCTGATGCTGCCCGGCGGCGTCTGGGCCGACCGGCTGCCACGCCGTCGCGTGATGATCGGCGCGGACGTGGTCTGCGGCCTCGCCCACGCCGCCATGGGCTTCGAGCTGGTCACCGGCACCGTCGACATCGTCCACCTGGCGGCGCTGGCCGCGATCTCCGGTGCCGGTTCCGCGTTCTTCCGGCCCGCCACGACCGGTCTGGTGCCCGCCACCGTGGCGGCCGAGCACCTCCCCGGGGCCAACGCGCTCATGGCGATCGCCCAGCGCGGGTCCATACTGCTCGGCCCCGGAATCGCCACCGCCCTCGCGCTGACCGCCGGACCCGGCTGGGCGTTGCTGCTGGACGCCGCGACCTTCGCCGCCAGCGCGGTGCTGCTCGGCCGCCTCCGGCTCGGGCCGATCCCGCCAGTGCCGCACGAGCGGTTCGTCAGGCAGCTCGCCGAGGGCTGGGCACTGCTGCGCGGCCACCGGTGGTACTGGACGAACCTCATCGGCCACTCGCTGTGGAACCTGGCCCGCTGCGCCCTGATCACGATCGGGCCGGTGATCGCCGTCACGAGCCTCGGCGGCGAGCTCGCCTGGGGCACGATCGTGCAGGGCGGCACGGTCGGCGCCCTCTGCGGCGCGCTGCTGGCACTCCGGGCGAGGCCCCGGCGCCCCCTGGTGGTGGCCAACATCGCGCTCGCGCTCGGCGCACTCCCTCTGGTCCTGCTCGCCGCCGGCGCGCCCGCGCTCGCCGTCGCGGTGGCCTACGGGCTGGCGACCGGTGGCCTGGCGTTCATGTCCCCGCTCTGGGAGACGGCCGTGCAGGAACACATCCCCACCGAGGCGATCTCCCGGGTGTCCGCGTACGACTGGCTGCTCTCCCTCGGGCTGACGCCCCTCGGCATGGCCCTGGCCGGACCGTTGGCCGGCGTGACGGGAGCGGCGACCACCCTCTACGGGGCGGCGGCGCTGCTGGCCGTCTCCTGCCTGGGCGTGCTGCTCCTGCCCGACGTCCGCGGCCTTGGTCAGGGGCCGGCGGAGACCAGCTTGGGCACCGCGCCGAGCAGCTCGCGGGTGTAGTCGTGCTGGGGCAGGAAGAACACCTCGTCCACGTACCCCTCCTCCACGACCCACCCGGCGCGCATGACCAGCACCCGGTCCGCGACGTGGTGGACCACCCCCAGGTCGTGCGAGATGAAGATCATCGCGGTCCCGTCCGCCGCCTGGATCTCCGCGAGCAGATCGAGGACCTGTGCCTGGATCGACACGTCCAGCGCGGAGACCGGTTCGTCGCAGACGAGCACGTCGGGGCGGGTGGCCAGCGCCCTGGCGATGGCCACCCGCTGACGCTGGCCGCCCGACAGGCGCCGGGGATGGTGTCCCGCGACGTCGGCCGGTAGCCCGACCCGGTCGAGCAACTCGGCCACCCGGTCCTTCCGCCACGAGGCCGGGGCCCCGCGACGGGAACCGCTCCCGAAAGAGGCCCCGCGGTGGGATCCGCTCCCGGAGGAGGCGCCGCGGAGCGGTTCGGCGACCAGGCGGCCCACCGTGTAGCGGGGGTCGAACGACCCGAGCGGGTTCTGGGAGATCACCTGGATCCGGGGCCTGCGGGTGCGTCGTCCGCGCTCGGGGATGCCCGACCAGGGCTCACCTCCCAGCAGCACCTCTCCCGAGGTGGGTTCGAGCAGGCCGAGGACGAGCCGGGCCACCGTGGTCTTGCCGGAACCGGACTCCCCCACGATGCCGAGCGTCTCGCCGGGGAAGACCTCGAAGGACACGTCGTCGACCACGGTGCGCGAGCCGTACGCGGCGGAGAGCCCCGAGGCCTCCAGAATCGGCGCGGCGTGGTCCACGGTCCGCTCCGGCAGCGGGGTGCGCAGCGCGACGCCCCCGGCGGCGATGGCGGACAGCCGGGTGCCACGCGAGATCGCGGAGGGTACGGCCGCGAGCAGCAGCCTGGTGTAGTCGTGCCGGGGCAGCGCCAGCACCCGCCCCGTCTTCCCCTCCTCGACGATCACCCCGTCCTTCATGACCAGTACCCGGTCGGCGATGGCGGAGACCACGGCGAGGTCGTGACTGATCATGAGCAGTGCGGTCCCGGTGGCCTTGCGGGCGGCGAGCAGGCGCAGGATCTGGGCCTGTACGGTGACGTCGAGCGCCGTCGTCGGCTCGTCGGCGATGATCAGTGGTGGGTCGGCGGCGATGGCGGAGGCGATCAGGGCCCGCTGGCGCAGCCCCCCGGACAGCTGGTGGGCGTACTGCCGGGCGCGCACCTCCGGTTCCGGCACCCCGACCGCGTCCAGCAGCTCGATCACCCTTTTCCTCCTGGCCGCGCGAGGTACGACGTCGTGGGTGGCGAGCACCTCGGCGATCTCGTCGCCGACGGTGCGGAGCGGGTCCAGCGAGGTCAGCGCGTCCTGGAGCACCAACCCGGCGAACCGGCCGCGCAGCCGCCGCCAGTCGCGGGCGCCGAACCCGAGCGCGTCCCGGCCGTCGACCGTGAACCGGGAGGCGGTGACCGAGGCGCCGGGGCCGGTCAGCCCGACCAGTGTCCTGGCCGTGACGCTCTTGCCCGAACCCGACTCCCCGACGATCGCCACGCACTCGCCGGCCTCGATCGACAGGCTCACCCCCCGTACGGCCTCCACCCCGGCCCCGGGGAAGCCGACCCGCAGGTCCTCGATGTCGATGAGGCTCATCGGTCTCTCCCTTCGAAACGGCGCTGCAGGCGGCGCCCGACGAGCGTCAGGCTGATGACGGTCAGGGTGACGGAGAGCCCGGGGAAGAGCACGGTCCACCAGGCGACGCGCAGGTAGTCACGGGCCTCCGACAGCATCGAGCCCCACTCGGGGCTGGGCGGCTGCGGCCCCATGCCGAGGAAACTGAGACCGGAGGTGGCGATGATGGCGGTGCCCATGCCGATCGTGGCGAGCACCGGCAGCGGACCCAGCACGTTGGGCAGCACATGGCGCGCGACCAGCACCGGCCTGGCCAGGCCGAAGGTGACCGCCTGCTCGACGTAGCCGGAGCGGCGCACCACGAACGTCTGGGCACGGATCACCCGGGCGTAGTTGGGGATCTGCGCGATGCCGATCGCGAGGATCACGTTGCCGGTTCCCGGACCGGTGACGGCGATGACCAGCAGGGCGAGCAGCAGCTCCGGAAAGGTGGCCACCACGTCGAACAGGCGGCCGAGCAGCTCGTCGAGGTAGCGGGGGGACAGCCCGGCCAGGACACCCAGTAGGGCACCCGCCCCGGCTGCGAGGCCGATGGCCGCGGCGCCGATGCTCAACGAGTGCCCGGCCCCGTGGACGACGCGCGACAGCACGTCACGGCCGAGGTGGTCGGTGCCGAACCAGTGCTCGGCGCTCGGCCCGGCGAGCGCGTGCAGCGGGTCGGCGGCCAGCGGGTCGACGCCGGTCAGCAGGCCGGGCGCGACGGCGGCGACCGCGGCCACCGCCAGGAACAGCAGCGGCACCGCCGACGGCACCCTGAAGGCGTACCTGCGCCGCACCGGAACGGGGGCCGCGGTCACGACACCGGGAATCTCGGCGACCGTCGTCATCGGCTCCTCCCCGGACGGTACGGCGGCCGGGTCACCATCGGCACCTTCATCTGCTCCTCCTCAGGCGGGGGTCGATCGCGAGGTAGGCGAGGTCGACGATCGTGCTGGCCGTCACGTAGACGAGGGCGGAGATCAGCACGACCGCCATCACCAGGGGCAGGTCCTTGCTGTTCACCGCGCCGACGGTGACCTGGCCGAGCCCGGGGCGGCCGAACACGGCCTCCACGATGATCGCGCCGCCGAGCAGGGCGCCGGTGAACCAGCCGGTGAGGGTGACGGCGGGGAGCAGCGCGTGCCGCAGAGCGTGCCCGGCGACGAGCCGCCACTCGGTGATGCCGCGCGAGCGCGCGGTCACCGCGAACGGCTCCTCCAGCGCGCGTTCCAGGCCCTCGCGGAGCACCTGCCCGAGCACCCCCGCGATCTGCAGGCCGAGCGCCAGTCCCGGCAGTACGAGCGAGACGAACCCCCGGTCACCGGAGACGGGGAACCAGCCGAGGGTGAAGGAGAAGACGGCGAGCAGCAGGATGCCGACGAGGAACGGCGGGACCGAGACGACGGCCAGTTCGGAGAGCCCGACCAGGCCGCCGAGCCAGGACCGGCGCCCGGCGGTGGCCAGGGCGAGCACCAGGGCGAGCAGCACCCCGAAGGCCGCGGCGGTGAGCGCCAGCTGGACCGTCGGCCAGATCTGGGAGGCCAGGATCTCCCCCACACCGCGCTGCAGGACGTAGGAGTGGCCCAGGTCACCCTGGAGGAGGCGGAGCAGGTAGTCGCCGTACTGCTGGAGCGGTGAGCGGTCCAGTCCCCACTCGGCGATGATCTGCGCCCGCCGCTCGGGGGTGTCGAGGCCGTCGCCGATCAGCACGTCGATCGTGTCGCCGGGGGCGAGCATCAGCGCGAGGTAGGCCGCGGTGGCGGCGGCCCAGAGCACGGCGACGCCCGCTCCGAGTCGCCTGGCCACCGGGCCGAGCCACCCGGCGGCGGCCAGCCCCCGCCGCCGGGTGAGTGTGAGGGTGCTCATGTCCCGATCCGGACGTCGTAGGCACTGTTGGGGGTGCCGGAGACCGGCTCGAAGGTGACGCCGGTGACACCCGCGCCGTAGGCGATCTGGTCGGCGGGCACGTACAGCGGGAGCAGCAGCGCCTCGTCCGTGACCACGATCTTCTGTACCTTGGCGTAGAGCTCCTTGCGCTCGGCAAGGTCGGAGGTCGCCGACGCGTCGGCGAGCAGCCGGTCCAGCTCCGCGCTCTCGTACCTCGTACGGTTGATCGCGGCGCCCTTCGGCAGGATCAGGTTGAGCGCCGCCCCGGCGTCGGTGTCGCCGCGCGAGTTCTCGAAGATCTCGTACTCGTTCTCGTCGGCGGCCTTCTGCGCGGTGCCCTGGTCCACGAGCTTGATCTGGAGGTCGATCCCCGCGTGTCGTTTGACCGCCGCCTGGACGGCCTGGGCGAGGACGTCACGGCGGTCGCGGACGAACGGCGCGGCGCTGACCGTGCGGACCGTCAGCCGCCTGCCGTCCTTGACCCGGTAGCCCTCGGCGTCACGTCCGTTCCAGCCGGCCTCGTCGAGCAGCCTGTTGGCCCGCGCCGGGTCGTTGCCGAAGGTGTTCTCCAGCGAGGGGTCGTAGAACCGCGGGCTGCCCTGGCCGATGACGCTCCAGGCTCGCTTGGCGGTGCCCTGGTAGACGGAGTCGAGCACGGCGTCCACGTCGACGGCGTCGCGGAACGCCTCGCGGACCCGCTTGTCGTCGAACGGGGGGCGGGAGACGTTGAAGTAGTAGGAGAACGCGCTGCCGGAGTTGAGGCTGGTCTCCAGCGTCAGCTCCGGGTCGCCCTTGATGAGGCCGATCTCGGTGGCGGGCACGCCCTCGATCACCTGTACCTGCCCGGAGGTGAGCGCGCCGACCCGCACCGCCGCCTCGGGCAGGAAGCGGTAGGTGACCTCGGCCAGGTGTGCCGGCCCCTGGTGGGCGGCGCCGGCGGGCGGCCAGTCGTAGTTCGGGTTGCGCCGGTAGTGGACCTCCTGGCCGGGGGTGAACCGGTCGAGGATGAACGGCCCGGTGCCGACCACGTCGACCCCGCCCGCCTTGAGGTCCTTGGCGTTCTTCAGCGACTTCGGGGAGACCTGGCCGGCGAGCGGGGAGGAGAGGAAGTCCAGGAACAGTCCGTCCGGGGCCTTCAGCGTGACCTTCAGGGTGTACGGGGCGCTCACCTCGGCGTGGTCGAAGTTGCGCAGCTGGATGGCGCTGACCGCCGCGTTGTAGCCGGGCGAGACGAGCTGGTCGAGGTTCGCCTTCACCGAGGCGGCGTCGAACCTCTCACCGTCGTGGAAGGTCACGTCGTCGCGGAGCTCGAAGGTGTAGGTCAGGCCGTCCTTGGAGACCTGCCAGGAGGTGGCCAGCCACGGCAGGAAATCGCCGTTCCCGCCTCGGGCGATCAACGCGTCGAACTGGTTGTGGACCAGCAGGCGCGCCTTGTTCTGGCCCCACTGGTGCGGGTTGAAGGTGATCGGCTGCGTCTCGACGGCCCAGACGAGCGACCCTCCGTCGCCGCCGGCCGCCGCGGCCGGAGCCCCGCTCTCGGCTCCGCACGCCGCCAGCGCCAGCACCCCGGCGAGGGTCAGGGCGCCCCATCGCAACTTCACTCTCTGCTCCTTCGAGACCTGGCGGTTCATGCGACGTGCCTTCTTGTCTGGGTGCCGACCGCCTCGGACAGGACGATCCGCGCGAGGGCGTCGGCGTGGCGGAAGAGCGGGGCGTTGAGACGGGGTCTGGCGAAGCCGCCGGTGGCCTGGCCGCCGACGACCCAGGGACCGAAGGCGAACCTGCGCGGGTGCGGGGTGCCGGACCTGTCGACCAGGCGGCGGTCCGCGGCCCGCACGTTCACCAGCCCCGACTTCTCGTCGAGCTCGCCCCGGTCGCGGAGCGCGCCGATGAGCGGGTCGGTGGCCCGGCTCACGCTGGGCGCGGGCAGCCTGGCCTCGACGAGGGTCGTGGCCGTCACGCCGCCGGGCACGGTGGGGCTCTGCGCCCGCCAGCGCCCGTCGTGCTGGTCGACCTTGAGGTCGGCGCCGAGGAAGGTGACCACCCCCGCCCTGGCCAGGGCGCGCAACTCCTCAAGACGGGGGCCGGGCGGGCCGCTGGCGAGGTAGCTGAAGAACCCGTGGAACCACGGGTCGGAGACGCCCAGCTCGGCCAGGACGCCGTAGACGGAGAGCAGCCCGAGGATCAGGGCGTGGTCGGCGCTGTGTGCCGGGTCGGCGCGCCGCTCCAGGTCGGCCGCGAGGTAGCCGTGCATCCACTTCTGCAGCCCCGCCCGGTCGCCGAACCCGATGCCCGCCAGCGGCCGGTCGAGCCGGTCGAGGTCGAGCCGGTCCAGGTGCCGGGGCACGGCCGTACGGATCAGCTTGCGGATGCCCGGGCTGCGCCACTCCTCGCCGGCGAACGCCGCCGCGAACGCCGCCCAGTCCAGCCTGGCGCGCTCGGGGTGGGCGGTGAGGAGCTCGTGGTAGTACGCGAAGGCGAGCTCCTTGGCGACCAGCGGCCACACGTCCCGGCGGAAGTTCCACGGGCCCTCGCCCAGCGCCTCGCGGGTGAGGAAGCGCGGCACCGGCGGGCGTGCTCCCCCGAAGGGGTAGCCGGTCTTGGAGTGGTACGGCACGCCGCGCCGTGATCCCACGTGCAGCAGGGGCTCCCGCCCGCCGGGCAGGTAGACCAGTTCCCCGTCGTACTCGCGGACGAACCGGCCGCCCCGGCCCGAGGTGAGCAGCACCATCAGGTCGACGAAGGCCAGCCCCATCCCCCGCACGATCACCGGTTCTCCGGCGGGGATGCCGTCCAGGTCGAGGTCGGCCGCGTATCCGGTGGGCAGGTAGCGCAGCCCGCCGCGCACGGCCAGGTCGGCCAGCGCCCGTTCCTCCCCGTTCGGGGTCACGTCGCCGTGCCCCTGGGCCAGGATCACCGCGTCGACCTCGATCGTCCGGCCGTCCTCCAGCCGCACCGCCTGGCCGCCGGGGATGTCGGCGAGGTCGACGGCGCGGGCCGGATGCACGTGCACCCGGACCCCGCGCGGGGCGGTCTCCACCGCGTGCCCGAAGACGTGGGAGAGGTAGCCGTTCTGCGCCGGGCGGGAGGCGAAGGTGCCTGGGTCCCCGCCGAGCCACTCGGCCAGCGTGGGGCCTGGACGGATCGGCCCCTCACAGCGCACCGACTCGTCGGTGAAGAGCGTCACGTCGGCGGCCACGGAGTTCATCCAGAGCAGCTCGGGCTGGTCACGGCGCCAGACGCGGCCGCCACCCGGCGGGTGGGGGTCGATCACGTGAACGTCGAGCGAGGGCCAGCCGAGCAGGTCGGCGGCGTTGGCGCAGATGCGTTCCACCAGGCAGGTGCCCGTCGGGCCGGCACCGACGACGGCGATCGAGGCGCTCATGCGGCGGCTCTGCGATGCGGCCGGTAGTGGCCGTGGGCGTCGGGGGCGACGGGGCTCGCGCAGTTCAGTGTGCTGGTCTTCGACATGTGGCACTCCCGGACATGTCTCGGTGACCCCGGTGAGGGGGTCCGCGCTTGCGGCACGCCGACCGTGCCACCAGGTCTCCCCCGGAGGCACCCCGCCGCGGTGCGAGGGTTGCCGGTCAGCCAGCCGGGGCTTCGCACTGACACTCTTAACCTATTTAGAAGGTAGGAAATACATAGATCTCTGTCAAGGCTTAATGTTGGGGAATGTCCTATGAGACGGTGAAGGTGGTCTACCGCAAATACGACGGGTCATTGCACTGGAACCACAGCGGTCTCCTGCTCGGCGAGGACGAGCACGGGGTGTGGACCGGCTGCGCGGCCAACTCCGTCGGCCGCAAGGGCCACGGACCCGAGGTGGCCTCCCCGCATGCCTTCGTGATGCTCTTCCCCCGCGACGCCTGGTGGACCGCCGCCTTCAACTCCGCCCCGCACAAACACGAGATCTACTGCGACATCTCCACCGTGCCACGGTGGAGCGACGGCGAGGTCACCATGGTCGACCTGGACCTCGACGTGATCCGGACGCGCCGCAACCCGGCGAAGGGCCGCACCTGCCGGGTCTTCCTGGACGACGAGGACGAGTTCGAGGAGCACCGGGTCAGGTACGCCTACCCGCCCGAGGTCGTCCGGAGCGCCCGCGCCTCGGCCGCCTGGCTGATGGAGGCCGTCACCGCCCGCACGGCCCCCTTCGACACCGCTCCGCGCTGGCTCGCCCTGGTCAGCTGAGAGCGCCGGAGTGACTACGACGTGACTACAGCGGCGGGAAGCCGGGGGCGCGGCGCTCGACGAAGCTGGCGACGCCCTCGGCGAAGTCCGGCCGGGTGAAGGAGTCGACCATCAGGCGTGCCGCGGCCGACTCCGACGCCTCCAGGGTCTGCTGCCAGTCGCCCCAGATCTGACGCTTGATCACGGCCATCGAGGCCGGAGAGCTGTACGTCGCCAGCTCGCGGGCGTAGGCCAGGGTCTCCTCGATCAGCCGCTCTCCCGGCACCGCCCGGTTGGCCAGGCCCAGATCGCAGGCCTCGGCGCCGGTGAAGGTGCGCCCGGAGAGCAGCAGGTCCATGGCCCTGGCCTGCCCGGCCAGGCGGGGCAGGATCCACGACAGGCCGTACTCCGCGACCAGGCCGCGCCGGGCGAAGGCGGTGGTCCACTTGGCCTCGGCGGCGGTGAAGACCAGGTCGCAGACCAGGGCGTGGACCATGCCGAGCCCGGCGCAGGCGCCGTTGACCGCGGCGATGATCGGCTTGCGGATCGTGGTCGGGAAGGTGTTGGGGCGCCGGTCGGGCTCCCCCGCGTACGAGCCGTCCTGGATGGCGGTGAGCGTCCTGAAGTCCGCCCCGGCGCAGAAGCCCTTCCCCGCACCGGTGACCACGATCACCCGGACCTCGGGGTTCTTCTCCGCCTCGGCCAGCTGGTCGAAGTAGCGGCGGCCCATCTCGTCGGTCCAGGCGTTGAGCCGGTCCGGCCGGTTGAACGTCAACGTCAGCACGCCCCGCTCGATCGACGGCAGCACCAGGTCGACCATCGCATCTCCCTCCCGGAAGCCCCCGAGGCGCTCCCGCACAGGAGCTCCCCACCCGGAGAGCTACAGAATATCGTTCTACACCTTTTCCCTTCCCGGTGTCAGCAGGTGCGAGCGGACCGGGGAGAGGGAGGCCCGCGGGAGCGGGCCGGGGCGCGCCCCACCACGCGGTACGTCTCCTCTGAATCAACCTCCCGGCGCGGTCCGGTGACCGAGCGCACGCTCCAGGGAGTCGGCGTGGTGGACGAAGTTCGGCGACAGCCGCCTGTCCTCGTAGTAGCGGTGGAAGACCGGCGTGGCCGAGGCCGACATGGGCGGCACGATCCAGGTCCAGTCCGCGGGGCAGACCCGTCCTGCCCGCTCCTCGCGCTCCAGGTGGATCAGGAAGTGCCTGGCCTCGGTGTGGTGGTCCGTCATCGTCACCCCCGCCCGCTCGAAGGAGTGCAGGACCGCCACGTTCAACTCCACCAGCGCCCGGTCCCGCCAGAGCGAGCGGTCGGTGCCGGTGTTCAGGCCCAGACGCCGGGCGATCAACGGCATCAGGTCGTAGCGGTCGGCGTCGGCCAGGTTGCGGGCGCCGATCTCGGTGCCCATGTACCAGCCGTTGAACGGCGCCGCCCGATAGCAGACGCCGCCGATCTCCAGGCACATGTTCGAGATGACCGGTACCGCGTGCCAGCGCAGCCCCAGCTGCTCGAACCACGGGTGACGGGGGTGCGAAAGCGCGACCTCCAGCACGGCGTCGCCGGGAATCGTGGACAGCAGCGGCGGCCCGCTCCCGACCGAGATCGCCAGTGGGAGGACGTCGAAGGGGCTTCCGGGACCGCCGGACCAGCCCAGCTCGCGCAGCATCGCGGTGAAGCCGACGTAGCGGGGATCCCCGACGACCGAACCGTCCGCCGTCGCGTACCCGGCGTACCGGATGAGCTGCTCGTTCCAGATCCGCGGTCCCGGCGCCCCCGGCCGGTCCTGGGGGAACACGGTGATCGTCGGGCGGATCCGGCGGCCGGGCGCCGCGTCCCGCAGGTGGTTCACACACTCGACGGCGACGCCCTCGGCCGTGGTGACATGCCGCCGGTCGCGCACCCGCAGCGAGCGCCAGTACAGCCGCCCGATGCATCTGCCGCTGTTGCGCCAGGCCACCCTGGCGCCGAAGACCAGCTCACCGCTGGTGTGCGTGTACGTTCCCGTGTCGGCGATCTCCTGCCGGATCTCGCGCAGGCGCTCCCGCAGGACCCCCGCGCCGGGATTCTCCGCGTGAAACAGCCTCAGGTAGTCCTCGGCCGCCGCCATCACGTCGGCTGGAGGCACCTCGGGGACCCCGGGGGCCTTGGGAGGCTCGGGGAACGGATCCGGCGCACGCCGGGACCTTCGCCAGGTCAGCACAGAAAAACCACCCATTGTGGCTCACGGGCACGACTGCCGTTCCGGGCGGCGTGGTGCCCTGAACGCGGCGGCCCTTCCCCGCTGCGATCACTGTTGGTCCGCGGCGACCGTGCGCCGGCTCATCGCCGCGATCGCGGCGACACCGGGCAGGGCCTCACTCATTTTCTGTGATTCACCGTGGTTTGTCCGCTGAATCGGGGCACGAACAGGCCACCAAACCGAGGTATGAGATGCCAAAAGCCCCGGAAGCTGGGCTTCCGGGGCTCCGGTGTCGGCTCCCGCGATAGGACTCGAACCTATAACCTGCCGGTTAACAGCCGGCTGCTCTGCCGATTGAGCTACACGGGATTGCGCTTTGCGCTGGTCGGATCGGGTGTCCCCGTTCCTTGCGGCGCAGGAATAGATTAGCGCACTCCATGGGTGTGTGTCGCATCGATAGTCCGGGGTAGGTGCGAGACGAATGGCTATCCGCAGGTGATCACAGGACAGGGACCTGCGGAACATGCTTGTGGAGGTGGACATGCGTTATCGGTTGATGTTCGGGATCGGCTTCGCGGCCGGCTACATCCTGGGGAGCCGCGCCGGTCGGGAGCGTTACGAGCAGATCAAGAGGATGGCCCAGCGGGTCATCGACAACCCCACCGTGCAGGAGACGGCCGGCCTGATGGGCGCGAAGGTCTCCAAGGCCACCGGCGTGGCGAGGACCAAGGTGAGCGACGCGGCCAGAAACCGGCTGCCCTTCCTGCAGTCGGCGAACGGCTGGCACGACGAGCACGACGACACGGGCACCGGCTGGCCGGAGAAACAGCGGACCGACACGCCCTACTGATCTCACGGGTGCCGCCCTGTCGGCACCCGAGAATCCCGCGAAAGGCCCCTTCAGGGGCCTTTCGCGTGTCCGGCCCCCTCGGGCCGCGGCTCAGACGCCGAAGCTCCTGCGGGTCTCCTCAAGCGCCTGCTCCGCGAGGGCGCGCAGCCCGGCGTCGTCCGGGTCGAGACCCGCGTCGAAGACGAACTCCCAGACCAGCCGGTCGGCGTCGGCCTTCCTCGCCACCAGCCGCACTCCCCCTCGCGCGTCCAGCGGGACATAGTGGTTGACCACGATCGAGGCGGTCACCCGCTCCCGCACGGCCTCGGGGATCCGGCCGGGCTCGGGCAGCAGCGCCCGGTACGACCGCCCGTCGGTGGTGACGACGGTCAGGCCCTCCTCGTCCCAGGCGCCGCGGTCCACACAGAACCAGGGCAGGCGCTCGCCGCCCAGGTAAAGCGCCCTGTCCGCGGCGATCACGTAACCGTCCGGGCCCTCGGCATAGGTGAGCACCCGGTCACCGGGATCGATGGCCTCGCGGACCTCGGCGGGCAGGCGGCGGAAGAGCTTCATGTGAATCCTCACGGCGTGGACAGGCGCGGCGCGGCCCCGCATGGTTCGGTGTCGTGTCCGGCGATGGCCGTACCTCAACACTCCACGGTATCCGCGAGCAGGTCGAGGGTGAGCGCGGCCGACCAGGAGAAGTCCCGGCTGCCTCGTCCGCTGCCGTCGAAGGGGTCGAAGCACTCGCGGAAACCCGCCTGCCGTACGAGGCGCAGGGTCTGCGAGCCCAGCACCCGCACCAACCCCGCCAGGCCGTGCACCGCCGCCGCCCGCCGCAGCAGCCAGTTGGTGTTCACCCAGGACGGCCCGCGCCAGTAGCAGGACCGGTCGAACTGCGGAGCGCGGATCTCACAGCTCGGCACCGGGTATCCCGCGGCTCCCATGAAGCTCGCCGACTCCAACGTCACCACCAGCTCCGCGATCCTGTCGGCCGGCAGCCCCTCGTCGAGCATCGGCCCGAAGGAGCCGACCGTACGAATGGAACTGAGCCGCCCCGCGCGCAGATCACGGACGCGGAAGGCGCCGTCGGCCCAGAGCCGGTCCAGCAGCGCGGCGCGGATCCGCTCCGCCGCCTCCCGGTGCGGACCCGCGTCCGCGCCGGCCACCGGCGCCAGCTCGGCGAGCGCCTGGCAGGAGGCGAGCCAGATCCCGTTGAACATCGGGTCCTCGACCGCGAACGGGTGCTCGTCTCTCAGGTAGGCCGGGTCGTAGCCGGAGTCCCGGTAGCCCAGGACCAGCGCCATGTAGCGGTCGTGGTGGCTGTCGGGTTGCCACTGGGAGGGCTCCTCGCGCCGGTAGGCGCGGCGGACCGGGGGCAGCGCCTCCAGCGGGGCGTCCCAGACGGGACTGTCGTCCATCCCCGACTCCCATGGATGCACGATCGCGGCCAGCCCTCCCCCGCCCAGGTCCCTGGACCTGGCGAGGTAGCCGTGCTGGGCGACCAGCATCGGGTAGATCCGCCGTACGAGGGCCGCGGCCGTGTCGCGGTCGGCCGCGTGCCGCCACACCCACCACAGGGCCAGCGCCTGCAGCGGCGGCTGGGTCAGCCCGGAGGTGCACACGCCGTGGGGAGCGGCCCGGTGCTCCGTCGAGCGCCAGATGGCCGGGCCGGGGAAGTAGACCTCCTCGTGGGCGGGCTGGAAGACGATGTGCGGCACCATCCCGGTGTGCCACTGCCCCGCCAGCAGGCTGAGCAGTTCGGTTCCGGCTCTGCGGGTGTCCCAGCGGGCCAGGCCGATCGCGACGAAGGTGGAGTCCCAGTTCCACTGGTGCGGATAGAGGCCCGGCGCGGGCACGGTCGCGGCACCCGTCGAGTTCGCGTCGAGCACGGACCACGCCTCGCGCCCGAGCGCGGCATCGTCGACCGCCGCTCGCGACTCCATCCGCCCAGTCTGCGCCTGTATCGGCCGGGAGAACAGCCCGCCTTTCCGGACGAGGGAAAAAGGGCGGTGAAACGGCGCGGGCCCCGGGAAGCCAGGTTCCCGGGGCCCGCCCCCGGAGGGGCCCCAGGAGTGGTATTAGCCGAGCAAAAGAGCCCCCCACGG
>NZ_JBFAOJ010000026.1:0-20176 GCF_040675205.1 Streptosporangium sp. NPDC049644
GTCCCCCGCGGGGGACCCGGGCGGACGGCTCACGCCTCGGCGTGCGGGAGGTTGACGGTGGCCGCCAGCGTGCGGATCGCGCGCAGCGCCACCGACAGGGTCGCGAGGTCGAAGTTGTCGCTCTCCCAGATCTCCGACAGGGTCTGCTTCGCCCGCGAGACCGCAGCCGAGTTGGCCTCGGCCCAGCGCGCCAGGCGCTCCTCGGGCGACAGCCCCGGCGCGCTGTGCACCAGGACGTTGTGGGTGAGCGTCGCGTGCGCGGCGTAGAGGTCGTCGCGGAGCGCGGCCCGCGCCATGGAGTTCCAGCGGCTGTCCCTGGGCAGCGCGATGACGCGCTCGCGCAGCCTGGAGAGCTGAAGCCGGTCGGCGAGGTCGAAGTAGACCTCGGCGACGTCGTGCACCGGCCTGTCGGTGCGTGCGGCCACCTCGACCAGGTCGAACGTGGAGTAGGCGGGCACCATCGCGGCGACGCGCTCGGCCAGCTCGGCGGGGACGCCCCGGAAGACGAAACCGTCGCGCCGCTCCTCGAACGCGGCCAGGTCGACCCCGGTCAGCAGCTTGGGCAGGTGCGGCAGCAGGCCGTTCATGCCCTTGGCGAAGAAGTCGACCATGGAGGCCAGGTCCAGCGGCGGGCGCCGGTTGCCCAGCAGCCACCTGGTGCCCCGTTCGACGAGCTTGCGGGCCTCCAGCTCCATGGCGATCTGGGCGGAGGTGTCGACCTTGTTGTCCAGCTCCTCGATCTGGCGCCAGAGGGTGGGCAGGTCGAAGACCTCGCGCGTCACCAGGTAGGCGCGGGCGATGTCGGGAGTGGACGCGCCGCTCTCCTCACCGAGGCGGAACATGAAGGTGGTCCCGCTGGAGTTGACCAGGTCGTTCACCACACCGGTGGTGATGATCTCCCTCCGGAGCGGGTGGGTGTCCATGTAGGCGCGGACCTCCCCGTCGCGCAGCGCCGAGGGGAAGTAGGACACCAGCCAGGACGTCAGGTAGGGGTCGTCCGGCAGGTCGGAGGCGAGGATCTCGGCGTCGGTCACCAGCTTGGTGTAGGCCAGCAGCACCGAGAACTCCGGCGCGGTGAGCCCGATCCCGGCCTGGCGGCGCTCGGCGAGCGTCTTGTCCGACGGCAGGAACTCCAGCTCCCGGTTGAGCAGGCCGGCCCGCTCCAGCTTGCGCAGCTGGCGCGAGTGGATGTGCAGCATGTCGGTCGCCTGCTCGCGGGCGGCGGCCAGCACCACGTTCTGGTCGTAGTTGTCACGCAGGACCAGCTGGGCCACCTCGTCGGTCATGTCCAGGAAGAGCTGGTTGCGCCGCTTGTCGGTGAGCTCCCCCTCCCGGATCGCCCGGTCCAGAAGGATCTTGATGTTGACCTCGTGGTCGGAGGTGTCCACACCGGCGGAGTTGTCGATGAAGTCGGTGTTGATCAGCCCGCCGTTGAGCGCGAACTCTATCCGGGCGAGCTGGGTGAAGCCCAGGTTGCCGCCCTCGCCGATCACCCTGCAGCGCAGCTCGGCGGCGGTGACCCGCAGGCCGTCGTTGGCCTTGTCGCCGACGTCGGCGTTGGACTCGCTCGACGCCCTGACGTAGGTGCCGATGCCGCCGTTCCACAGCAGGTCGACCGGGGCCCGCAGGATGGCGCTGATCAGGTCGGCCGGGGCCAGCGACGTCACCTCGTCGTCGAGGCCGAGCGCGGCACGCATCTGCGCGGAGACCGGGATCGACTTGGCCGTACGGGGCCAGACGCCGCCTCCGGTGGAGATGAGCGAGTCGTCGTAGTCGGCCCATGAGCTGCGGGGCAGCGCGAACAGCCGGGCGCGCTCGGCGTAGCTCCGGGCGACGTCCGGGTGGGGGTCGACGAAGACGTGCCGGTGGTCGAACGCCGCGACCAGCCGGATGTGCTGGGAGAGCAGCATGCCGTTGCCGAACACGTCGCCGGACATGTCGCCGATTCCGGCCACGGTGAAGTCGGTGTTCTGGACGTCGACACCGATCGTGCGGAAGTGGTACTTGACCGACTCCCAGGCGCCTCGGGCGGTGATGCCCATGGCCTTGTGGTCGTAGCCGATCGAGCCGCCGGAGGCGAAGGCGTCACCCAGCCAGAAGCCGTACTCCTTGGACACGGCGTTGGCGATGTCGGAGAACGTCGCGGTGCCCTTGTCGGCGGCGACCACCAGGTAGGTGTCGTCCTCGTCGTGCCTGACCACGTCGGCGGGCGGGACGACCTGACCGTCGACGAGGTTGTCCGTGAGGTCGAGCAGGCCGGAGATGAACATCCGGTAGCAGGCGATGCCCTCGTTCAGGGTCTCCTCCCGCGAACCCGACTTCGGCGGATTTTTGACGACAAAGCCACCCTTGGAGCCGGTGGGAACGATGACGGTGTTTTTCACCATCTGCGCCTTCACCAGCCCGAGCACTTCGGTGCGGAAGTCCTCCATCCGGTCCGACCAGCGCAACCCACCCCGCGCGACCTTGCCGAACCTCAGGTGAACGCCCTCGACCCGGGGCGAGTAGACGAACACCTCGAACTTCGGCCGGGGCAGCGGCAGCACGCTGATCGACGGCGAGTCCAGCTTCAGGCTGACGTACGGCTTGCGCTCGCCGTCGACCTGCTGGAAGTAGTTGGTCCGCAGGGTGGCCCCGATCATCTCCAGGTAGGCCCGCAGGATCCGGTCCTCGTCCAGGGAGGCCACGTCGTCCAGGGCCGCGAGGATCTCCTCGTGCAGCGCGTCGGCCAGGTCCGCGCGGACCTCCGCCGGGCGCCGGGGGTTGAGCCTGGCCTCGAACAGGCGCACCAGCAACCGCGCGAGCCGCACGTTGCCCATCAGCACCCGCTCGATGTACTGCTGGCTGAACGTGGTACCCGCCTGGCGCAGGTACCTGGCGTAGACCCGCAGGATCTCGGCCTGCTCCCAGGTCAGGCCGGCGGTCAGGACCAGCCCGTTGAACCCGTCGCTCTCCACCCGCCCGGCCCACAGGGCGCCGAACGCGTCCTGGAAGAGCCGCTTGAACTCGTCCCTGTCCACCTCGGGCGAGGGCGTGTAGCGCAGGCCGAAATCGTAGATCCAGGCGTCCTTGGTCGCCGGGTCGTTGTCTCGGTCGATCTCGTACGGCCGCTCGTCGACCACCTCCACGCCCATCCGCTGGAGCAGCGGCAGCACCCTCGACAGGGAGACGGGCGCGCCGAGGCGGTAGAGCTTGAAGCGACGCTCTCCCTCCGCGGCGTCGTAGGGCTCGTAGAGGTTCATCCCGATCTCGTCGGAGGAGTTGGCCAGCGCCTCCAGGCGGCGCAGGTCGGCGACCGCCATCCGGGCGGGGAAGTCGGCCTTGTACCCCTCGGGGAACGCCGAGGCGTAGCGGCGGACGAGTCCGGGGGCCTCGTCCTCGGGACTCAGCTCGGTGATCGCGGTGGCCAGGTCGTCCTCCCAGGACCTGGTGGCGGCGGCCAGCCTCGCCTCCAGCTCCTCGACGTTCACCGCGTCGGCGTGCAGCGGCCTGCCGCGCTCGCCGCGCACGACCACGTGCAGCCGGGCGAGGGCCGACTCGCCGATCATCGCGCTGTAGTCGAAGGAGGTGCCGCCGAGCGCCCTGAGCAGGATGTCCTGCATCTTGACGCGGATCTTGGTGGTGTAGCGGTCGCGCGGAAGATAGATCATGCACGAGACGTAGCGACCGTAGTCGTCGGGGCGGAGAAAGACCTTGACCTGCTTGCGCTCGCGGAGCCTGAGCACGCCGAGCGCGATCGGCAGCAGCTGCTCCACCGAGGTCTGGAAGAGCTCGTCCCTGGGGAAGGTCTCCAGGATCTCGATGAGGTCCTTGCCGTCGTGGCTGTCCGCGGTCAGGCCGGCGAGCACGATCACCTCGGCCAGCTTGCGCCGGAGCACCGGGACGCGCGAGATCGACTCACTGTAGGCCACGTGGGTGAAGAGGCCGAGGAAGCGCCGCTCACCGACGACCTCGCCCGAGGCGTCGAAGAGCTTGACGCCCACGTAGTCGAGGTAGGCGGGCCGGTGGACCGTGGCGCGGGTGTTGGCCTTGGTGATGATCAGCATCTGCTGTTTCTCGCGAGCCTTGGCGCGCAACTCGCGGGGGAGCGCGGCGAAGCTACCGGAGTCGGCACGGTCGCTGCGGAGGATGCCCAGCCCGGTCCCGGGCATCGGGTGCAGCCTGTCGCCCTTCTCGCCCTCCTCCAGGCGGTATTCGCGGTAGCCCAGGAAGGTGAAGTGCCCGTCGGCCAGCCAGCGCATCAGTTCCAGGCTGTCCTCCACCTCGGCGGGGTCGAGGGGCGGCGGGTTGGCCGAGATGTCCTCGGCGGTCCGCAGCGCGAGCGCGCGCATCTTGACGAAGTCCTCAACGGCGCCGCGTACGTCCTCCAGGACGCGCTGCAGCTCGGCCTCTATCGACCTGAGCACGGCGGAGTCGGTCTGCCTGTCGATCTCGAAGTGCATCCAGGACTCGGCGAGCATCTGCCCGGTGACGTCCTCCTGGCCGCGGCCGAGCAGCTTGCCGGTCATGTCCCTGCGCACCCGCATCTGCGGGTGGATGACCAGGTGGGTACCGATGTCGTGCCGGTCGAGCTCCATCGTCACCGAGTCGACGAGGAAGGGCATGTCATCGGTGACGATCTCCACAATGGAGAACCCGGGGTCCCAGCCGTGCTCCTCCAGGCTCGGCGTGTAGGCCCGGACCAGGGCTCGGCCCTGGGGGCGCTCCCTGGCGAGCTGCCGCTGGGCGATAGCCGGGCCGTACAGATCGACCGGGTTCCGGCTCAGCAGGTCCTCCGGGGCGACATGCCGGTAGTAGAGCCGCAGAAAGGCGAGCGCCTCCTCCACGCTCACATGGTCGCTGCCAGGTGTGTGCGCGCACGTCTCGGCGGCACTCCTCAGCAGCTCGTCCTTGGCCTCGTCGAGCGGCATGTCGCTCTCACTCCTTTGTGAGGGATTTTGCACATTTTGATGAGGAATCATGTTGAAACTCATGATTCCCGCCAGGGAGAAAGTGATGTCTCCACACCCGAGGTCCGGTGCTCGGCGCCCTCTTCGGGCCGCCCGTTCCCGGTCACGCTCCTCGTTCGGAGAACCGGGGCGCGGAACGCCCACCACATGGTGGCCGTCTCGTCACGGGTGGGTGGGGTTCCGGCCAGTCGCCTCGGCTCGTCATGTGAGCCGAGATCTCTCACCGTCGCCCGCGGAGAACGAAAGGTCTCCGAGTCGGAGACGACGGACTCTCCCCGGGAGATGGCGGTAGGGCAATCATTCCACAGGGTCGCCTCGGCGAGGCTACGGCGCAGCCGGGCGAGTCGGGTCTCGCTCCCTGCACCTCGCCCGGCGGGCGGGGCCGTCCGGCCCGCACTCCGCCCATCGGGCTTGGCCCGTGGCACGACACCTCCAGTGGCCCTTTCCCCGATCCTCGTTGACCGGGGCACACCACCGTTACTGATATCACCCGAAAACCGGCCAAACGTCAATGTGACATTCGGCCGCCGTCCATGGAGTTGGAGCGGTCCCGCCGGACCACATCGAGGCGACCGAGAACCTCGCTCGGTTCCCGGAGCTCGATCCGGCGCTCCTCGCCCGCCATCCGGTGGCCTTGGAACGCCTCACGGTCCTCTTCGTCGAGCACCCTGGGGATTTCCGCCGCCTCGTCAATCGTACGGCCCCGTAGGTGAGTCCGCTCGATGACTTCGCGGTGCTCCGGTGCCGGTTCGCGCCACGCCGCGGCGACGGTCATCGCCTCCGGCGCGTGCCGCGGGGGCCCGAGCCCATCGCGCGAAGGGTGATGTGAATGTGACCAACCAGGTGATGGGTGCGGTCGTCCTATCGGGTAGTCGACACGGAACCTCGGGGAGAACGCATGCGGACCGCTCCTGACAGGCGGGCATTCCTTCGTACCGGCGGCCTGGCCGCCCTGGCACTGGCCGCTCAGGGTGCACCCGCCCTGGGCGCCACCGCCGGCATGACCGGCCGGGATACCACGGGCGCCGCGAGCGGCCCGCGGCCCGCCGACTGGCGGGCCCTGGCCGACGGGCTGGCCGGCAAGGTCATCCGGCCTGGCGACGCCTCGTACGACAGCGCACGACGGCTGTTCAACCCCACCTTCGACGCGGTGCGGCCCGCGGGCGTGGCCTACTGTGCCAACCCCTCCGACGTCGCCGAGTGCGTCGGCTTCGCACGCCGGCTGAACGTGCCGCTGGCCGTGCGGTCCGGCGGGCACTCCTACGCGGGCTGGTCCACCGGGACCGGCCTGGTCCTGGACGTGTCCCGGATGAGCAAGGTGAGCCACGCCGCCGGGCGGGCGAGGGTCGGGGCGGGCGCCAAGCTGATCGACGTCTACGACAGGCTCGCCGCGAGCGGGGTCAGCATCCCCGCCGGGACCTGCGCCACGGTCGGGGTGAGCGGGCTGGCCCTGGGCGGCGGTATCGGCGTGGTCTCCAGGAAGTACGGCCTGACCTGCGACGTGATGGAGTCCGTCCAGCTCGTCACGGCCGATGGACGGTTGCTGACCTGCGACGCGAACCGCAACGCCGACCTGTACTGGGCCTCGCGGGGCGGCGGCGGGGGCAACCTCGGCGTGGCGGTCTCCTTCGAGTTCCGGACCCACCCGGCCCGCGAGGTCACGGTGTTCTTCCTGCACTGGCCGTGGTCGAAGGCGGTCAGGGCGCTGCGCGCCTGGCAGGCGTGGGGCCCCTCGGCCCCGGACGCCCTGTGGTCGGGCATGCACCTCAGCCGCGACGGCGGGACGGACGTGCAGGTCGTCGGGCTCTACCTCGGCGGCAGGGCCGACTGCGAGCGGCTGCTCGACCGGCTGGCCGACGCGGCCGGGTCGCCCTCGTCGAGCTACGTCCGGCAGACCTCCTACCGCCAGGCCATGCTGACCATGGCGGGTTGCGGCTCGCTCTCGGTCGCCCAGTGCCACCTGGGCGGGTCCCTGCCGGGGCAGACCAGGGGCGGGCGGCTGTCCAGGGACACCTTCACCGCCAAGTCGCACATGGCCTACCGCCCGCTCTCCGAGGCCGGGGCCGGGACCCTGGTCGCCCAGGTCGCCCGCCCAGGCAACCACACCGTGCTGCTGGACGCCCTCGGCGGCGCCGTCGCCCGGGTCCGCCCCGACGCCACCGCCTTCCCGCACCGGACCGCCCTCTACAGCGTGCAGTACTACGCCCACCGCGCCGGAGCGGCCACCTGGGCCAGGACCGCGCACGCGGCGATGCGACCCCACTTCGGCGACCACGCCTACGTCAACTACACGGACCCCGAGCTCGGCGGCTGGCGCGCGGCCTACTACGGGGCGAACGCCACCAGGCTCGCCCAGATCAAGGCCGCCCGCGACCCGGGCCGCCTGTTCCGGCTCCCCCAGGGAATCTGACCCCGGGGCCGCCCGGACCACCGGCTGATCGGCGAGTCCCACCCCGAGACATCGTCCTCCCGGGCCGGATACGGTGTGGCGACCGGCTCGGGAGGCACAGTGGCGGCAGCGGCGCGCATCGCGTGGTCATGGTGCGCCCTGACCCTGGTGCTGACCGTGCTCGCCGTCGTCCTGACCGTTCTCAACGGGACGAATCCGCTCGTCCTGTCCCACCTGCTGTTCGTGGCGGCCTGCGCGCTGGCGGGCGGCCTCATCGGTTCGCGCCGCCCCGAGCACGGGGTGGGCCGGCTGTTGACGGTGAGCGCGTTCTGCTTCGCGCTCATGGAGTTCTCCGGGCAGTACGCGATCCTCGGCCTCGTCACCCGCCCCGGGCTGCCACTGGCCGAAGCCCTGGCCTGGCCGCAGACCTGGCTCTGGGTGCCGGCGAACCTGTCGGCCTGTCTTATCCCGCTGTTCTTCCCCGACGGGCGGCTGTCCTCGTCGGGAGCGCGCCGCCTGGTGATCGGCGCCACCGCCGTGGGAGCGATGGCCGTGGTGGCCGGCGCGCTCCGGCCCGGCGAGAGCAGTCAGGTCACCGCGGGCAGCGGCGTGGTCAACCCGCTTGGAGTGGCTGGCCTCGCGGACGCGGCGCCGGTGATGGAGACGGCGACGACCGCCCTGTTCGCCGTGGTGTTCGCCGTGGGCGCGCTGGACCTGAGCGCGCGTGCTCTCCGGAGCGGCGGCCGGAAGCGCCGCCAGATCGCCTGGCTGGTCTACGTGATCGGCATCGAGGTGATGGTCGTCTCGGTCAGGTTGGCGGCCGGGCTGACCGACGGCGTCCCCGGCTCCATCTGGCCCGCGACCAACACCCTGTGGGAGCTGGCCGGCGGGGCGGGCATGACCCTCCTGCCGGTCGCCATCTGCGTCGCGATCCTGCGCCACCGGCTCTTCGACATCGACCTGGTGATCAACCGGACGCTGGTCTACGCGCTGCTGTCCGGGTGCGTGACCGGCGGGTACGTGGTCGTGGTCGGCTACCTCGGCGCGCTCTTTCCCGCCGGGGACCTGCCGATCTCGATCCTGGCCGCCGGGCTCGTGGCCCTCGCCTTCGCACCGCTGCGGGAACGGCTGCAGGGCTGGGTCAACCTGCTGACCTACGGGGAGCGTGACGATCCGTACGCGGCGCTCACCCGCCTGGGCCGCAGGCTGGAGAGCACCGCCGAGCCGGGCACCGTGCTGCCGGGGGTCGCCCGGTCGGTCACCGAGGCACTGCGCCTGCCGTACGCGGCGGTCGAGACGGCCGGGGGCGCACGGTACGCGTCCGGCACGCCCGGCGGGGAGCTCCTGCGGCTGCCGCTGACGCACAACGGCGAGCGGGCCGGCGACCTCATCCTGTCGCCCAGGCCGGGAGAGAGCGGATTCGGCCCCCGTGACCTGCGCGTCCTCGCCGACCTGGCCAGGCAGATCGCGGTGGCCGTGCACGCCGTACGGCTCTCCGCCGACCTGCGGCGCTCGCGGGAGCGGCTGGTGATGGCCCGCGAGGAGGAGAGGCGCAGGCTGAGGCGCGACCTGCACGACGGGCTCGGACCCACGCTGGCCGCGCTGACCATGCGTGCCGAGGCCGTGCACGATCTGGTCGAGGACGAGCACGCGCGGCGGCTGCTGGCCGAGATCGTCTCCGACGCCGAGGCCGCGGTGGCCGACGTGCGGACCCTGGTGGACGGCCTGCGCCCGCCCGCGCTGGACTCCCTGGGGCTGCTCGGCGCGCTCCGCGCCCACACGATCCGGCAGCCGTCCGGCCTGCGCGTGGCCCTGCGCGCCCCGGACGACCTGCCGCCGCTGCCGGCCGCCACCGAGGTCGCCGCCTACCGGATCGCGTCCGAGGCGCTGGCCAACGCGCGCAGGCACGCCGGAGCGACCCGCGCCGAGCTGCGGATCGAGGTGTCGGACGGCACCCTGAGGCTGGAGGTCTCCGACGACGGCCGGGGGATAGGCCAGGAGGCGCCCGTCCCCGGCGGTCCCGCGGGGCCTGACCGGATGGGGGTCGGGCTGGCGTCGATGCGGGAGCGTGCCGTGGAGTTGGGCGGATCGTGCGTGTTCGAGGAGCCTCCGGGAGGCGGGACCCTGGTCAGGGTCGCGCTGCCGGCGGCCGAGGAAGGAGACAGCGGTGATCCGGGTCCTGCTGGTTGACGACCATCCGGGTTTTCGCGCGGGGCTGCGGACCCTGCTGGCGACGGCCGAGGGGATCGAGGTCGCCGACGAGGCGGCCAGCGGCGAGCAGGCGCTGGCCCTGGTCGGGCGGGCGCAGCCCGACGTGGTCCTGATGGACCTGGCGATGCCGGGGATGGGCGGGGTCGCTGCCACCGAGCGGCTCACCCACGACCACCCGCACATCCGGGTGGTCGTGCTCAGCATGTCGGACGACGACGACTCGGTGTTCGCGGCCATGCGGGCCGGCGCCAGGGGCTACGTCCTCAAGGGCGCCAGGAAGGCGGAGATCGTCCGGTCCGTGCAGGCGGTGGCCGAGGGCGAGGCCATCTTCGGTCCGGCCATCGCCACCCGGCTGGTGAGCTATTTCGGCGAGCAGGGGCGCGAGCAAGGGCGGGAGGAGGCGCTGCCCGAGCTGACCAGACGGGAGCGGGAGATCCTCGGCCTGGTCGCCGAGCATCTGACGAACCCGCAGATCGCCGCCAGGCTCGGGCTGAGCCAGAAGACCGTGCGCAATCACGTGTCGGCCGTCTTCACCAAGCTCCAGGTGGCGGACCGGGCACAGGCGATCATGCGCGCGCGGGAAGCGGGGCTGTGACCTCCCCGCCGGCCTTCCCGCTCCACTCGGCGTCCGGCATCCGCAGCACGCGCAGCGCGATCCAGCCGTACGCGGCCAGGTGGAACAGGGCACCCGTCGCCTGCACGGCCGGCGCCTGGTCGACGGCCAGAAAGGGGACCAGCGTTCCCGCGAACGCGGCGACCGGCACCCACCAGGGGGCGATCCTGACCACGGCCAGCGCGATGAGCAGGGTGAACAGCCCGACGTGGGCGAGGAAGGCGGGCAGCAGCATGCCGAACAGGAATCCCCACAGCTCACCGGCCCGCGCCGTGACCATCTCCGCCTGCGCGTCGGGCAGCGTCTGGGCCAGGGCCAGGTCGTAGAAGTCGGTGGTGAAGAGCGTCAGCGCGTGCCCGGAGCCGATCAGGCCGATCGCGGCCCCCACGTTGCTCGTCCTCGGGGCGCGGCTGCGCAGCAGGTGGGCCAGGGCGAAGGTCACCGGGATGAGGGCGAGCGCGGCCCACAGGTAGAGAAGCGCGCTGACCTGCACCGTCGTCGCGTTCTCACGGAAGATCGCGGGAGCGTGGCTTTTTCCCGGCGGCGAGGTGAGGAAGGCGAGGAACTCCAGCAGCGGCCAGACGAGCAGGGCGATTCCGGCGACGATCCGGCGGAACGAATCAGGATTTTTCATCACCTGGACAGCGAACCCGGATCCCGTCCCAGGCCGCCTGGGCCGATGCCCCCGATTCCCGGGAGGAATGTCCCCGGAGCCCGGGACCACCCCGCCACGTCCCCGGGGCCCACCTCGAAGCGCACCTCGAAGCGCGCCTCGGGCGCACCACGGCGGCCTCCGCGGTTCGGACGGCCCGGAAAGGGCCGGTCCCCGAAAAGCCCGTGCCCGAGGAGACCGTGCCCGGTGACGTGACGTGACGTGACGTGACGGGGCTTGGCGCGGCGCGGCGGTCAGCGCCGCGCGGTGTCGGCCTCCGGGACGAAGTGGGGAAGGACCTCGGGGTTGGCCATGGCGTCAAGGTTGGCGGCCTTCTCCGGGGGCACGCCGAGCAGGATCTTGCGGATCGGGACCTCCAGCTTCTTGCCACTGAGCGTGCGGGGAATGCCGGGAACCTCGATGATCTCGTTCGGCACATGGCGTGGGGAGAGCCTCTCCCTGAGTTCCCGGCGCAGGCGCATGATCAGGGCGTCCTGCAGCGTCTCCCCCTCGACCAGGGTGACGTACAGCAGCAGGCGGCCCTCCTGCCCGAGTTGGCCGGTGTCGATCACCAGGCTGTCGGCGATCTCCTCGAAACCCTCCACCACGCGGTAGAACTCGCTGGTGCCCATCCGCACCCCGCCCCGGTTCAGTGTCGAGTCGGAGCGGCCGTAGATCACCGAACCCCCGTCAGGAAGGATCTTGATCCAGTCGCCGTGCCGCCAGACCCCGGGGTACTCGGAGAAGTAGCTGTCGCGGTAGCGCGACCCGTCCGGGTCGTTCCAGAACATCACCGGCATCGACGGCATCGGCAGGGTCACCACCAGCTCGCCGACCTCGCCGATCACCGGCCTGCCCGACGGATCGAAGGACTCCACCTTCGCCCCCAGGCAGCGACAGGGGATCACACCCGCCCGGACCGGGAGCAGCGGGACCGCGCCGACGAAGCCGGTGCACACGTCGGTGCCCCCGGAGAACGAACCGAGCTGCACGTCCGGCAGCGCGTCGTGCACCCAGCCGAACCCCTCGGGCGGCAGCGGCGAGCCGGTGGACCCGAGCCCCCGCAGCCGGTCGAGGCCCGACGGCTTGAGGCCGGCCTTCATGGACGCGATCACGTACGGAGCGCCCGTACCGAAGTAGGTGACCCCCTCCTCGGCGGCCAGCCGCCAGAGCGCGTCAGCCTGAGGATAGGTCGCCGCCCCGTCGTAGAGCACCACGGTCGAGCCGACCAGCAGGCCGCCGACGAGGTAGTTCCACATCATCCAGCCGGTGGTGGTGTACCAGAAGAAGACGTCGTCCTCGCCCAGATCCTGGTGGAAGGAGATCGCCTTGAGGTGTTCGAGCACCACACCGCCGTGGCCGTGCACGATCGGCTTGGGCAGCCCGGTGGTGCCCGAGGAGTAGACGATCCAGAGCGGATGCCCGAACGGCACCGGCTCGAAGTCGAGCGGCCCCGCGACGGAGCGCAGTTCCGCCCAGCTCACCGTACGGACCCCGGCCCCGGGCACCGGAGCGTCCGCCGCGGACTCCCGCGCGGCCGCCGCGCCGGAGCCGTCGGGGGCGTCCGCGCCCCGCACGTCCTCGGCCGAGATCCGGACCCGCGCCACCAGCGTCGGCAGCCTGGCCGCGATGTCGTCGACGACCGCGCCTCGGTCGAAGTTCCTTCCGTTGTAGTCGTAGCCGTCGACCGCGATGAGCACCTTCGGCTCGATCTGAGTGAAACGGTCGATCACGCTGGACGCCCCGAAGTCGGGCGAGCAGGAGGACCAGACGGCTCCCAGGGAGGCGGTCGCCAGGAAGGCGATCAGCGCCTCGGGGACGTTCGACACGTAGGCCGCGACCCGGTCGCCCCGTCCGATCCCCAGTGCCACCAGGCCCGCGCGGACCCGCGCCACCTCCTCGGCCAGCTCGCCCCTGGTGAACGTCCGCCGCCCGCCCGCCTCGTCGCGGGCGACCACCGCGAGCCGCCCGGGGTCGGAGACGGCCCCGCGCAGCGCGTTGGCCGCGTAGTTCACCGTCGACCCGGCGAACCATTCCGTGCCGGGCATCTCCCCCGACATGACCGGCCCGTCACCGCGCTCTCCCGCGACCCCGAAGTAGTCCCAGATCGACGTCCAGAACTCGGCCGGGGCGTCAACCGACCACTGCCACAGGGACTCGTAGTCACCGGCCCGGCCCAGCCACTCCGCATAACGGGTGACCTTCGCGTTCCTCACAACCTCCGGGGAGGGCTCCCAGAGCAGCGCACCTTCCTCAACCATGGCCCTATCCTCTCGGCGCCCCAGCCGAATGTCATCCCCGAGGTTCACATATCGTCCCGGCACACCGTGTGGGCCGACCACACACGCCCTCGCCGGCACCCCTGGGAAATCCGTCACCACCAGCGCCGATATGCATTCGGATATCAATCTCACCCTGTCCCAAATATTGGACATAAGGGACAACTCTCTGGTCTTCTCTGTCCCCGACGAGGAAGGGCGACCACTGCCATGAGGCTGAGACATCTGATCACCGCGACCACGCTGGTGCTGGTGACCGCGAGCGCGGGCACTGTGTGGGCACTGCGCACCGAGGGCTCGCCCGAGGAGACCGCGGAGATGTTCCTGACCGCGTGGGGCCGGCAGGACTACACGGCGATGCGTGCGCTGACCGTCAAGCCGCCGGACGACTTCGAGCGCTGGTACCGGCGTTTCCGCACCGACCTGAAGCTGACGGGGGCCACCTTCAGGGTGCTGGGAGACGCCCGGGACGGCGAGCCGGTCACCGTCGGGTTCCGCGCGGCGCTGGAGGGGCCCGTGGACTGGGCCTACGAGGGGTCGCTGAAGCTGGTCGAGCACGAGCGCACCTGGCGGGTGAAGTGGAGCCCGGCCGCCGTCCACCCCAGGCTCGGAACGGGCCTGCGGATCAAGACCGCGCTGGTCAAGGCCGAGCGGGCGCCGATCCTCGCCGCCGACGGCACCCGGATCGACACCCCTGCCACGCCAGGCTCGGTGCAGCAGCTCGTCGAGGGACTCACCCAGACGTACGCCTCCCGCCTCACCGGCACCGCGTCCGCGCGGGTCGATCTGGTGAAGGGCACCCAGAAGGTCGCCACGCTCGCCACCGCCACCGCCAAAGCGGGCCGGGAACTGCGCACCACCATCGACCTGGACGTCCACCGCGCCGCCGCCTCGGCTCTGGAGGCGGTGGACAAGCCGGCCTCGCTGGTCGCGCTCCGGCCGTCGACCGGCGAGATCCTCGCCGTGGTCAACAAGCCGGGCGGGTTCAACCGGGCACTGCTGGGCCACTACCCGCCGGGCTCGACCTTCAAAGTGATCACCGCATCGGCCCTGGTCGCCGACGGTATGACCGCGGACGAGCGAGTGAGCTGCCCGGCCGAGCAGAACATCGGCGGCTTCGCCTTCCACAACGCCGGATTCAAGGACTACGGCACGCTCCCGTTCAGCACGGCGTTCGCGCACTCGTGCAACACCACGTTCGGCGCACTCACCGTGGACCGGCTCGGTGGGCAGCGGCTCGCCACCCTCGCCGGGAGCTTCGGGTTCGGTGCCCCCGTCCAACCCGGCGTGCCCGCGGTACGGGCCGAGTTCCCCGCGCCCAAGGACGACACCGACCTCGCGTCGGCCTCGATCGGCCAGGGCCGGGTGCTGGCGAGCCCGCTCAACATGGCCACGGTCGCCGCGGCGATCGCCGACGGCTCCTGGCGTCCGCCCCGCCTGGTGGCGGCCTCCCTGCTGCCCGAGGCCGAGCCCCGGAAGCTGGAACCCGAGATCCTGCGGGCACTGCGCACGCTGATGCCCGCGGTGGTGGTGGAGGGCACCGCGAGCGCGGTCTCCTTCCCCTCCGGCACGGCGGGCAAGACCGGGACCGCGGAGTTCGGCTCGGGCAAGGAACCGCCGTCGCACGCCTGGTTCATCGGCTACCGGGGAGACCTGGCGTTCTCCGTCGTGGTGGAGGGCGGCGGCGCCGGCTCCACGGTGGCCGCCCCCATCGCGGGCCGCTTCCTGACCGGCCTCCCCCAGCGATGACCCACACCGGCGGACCGCTGATGGTTGATCACCATCTTGCCGAGGTGGCCGACCGGGAATGCGGGAGTCGGCTGCCGACGACCCGCCGCGCTGTCGGGTTCATGCCGCCCGCCCGCTTGGCGGGAGTCAGCGGCCTGCGGGGAAGTGGCCTGCGCGGCGGGCCGGGGAGGTGAGGCCGGCGACGGCGGCCACCACCTCGGAGGGGTTGGCGAGGTCGGGCAGGACCGCGTCCGCCCCGGCCTCGTGCAGCTCGGCCGCCAGGGAGCGCCCGGAGGCGACGCCGATCATCGCGGCTCCGGCGATCCTGGCGGCCTGGACGTCCCTGGCCGAGTCGCCGATCAGCACGGTGTTGCTCCCGTCGAAGGTCGCCCCGTACTTCTGCTTGGCCCGGCCCTGCGCGACCTGCAGGAGGGTGGCCTTGGGATAGACCTCCTCGCCATAGCCGCCGATCTCGAAGTCGACGTACTTGTCGAGGCCGAACGCGGTCAGTTTGTGCACGGCGTTGCTCTTGATCGTGCCGGTGAGCACCGACTGGACCACGCCGTCGAGCCTTGCCACCGCCTTCAGCGCGTCGCGGGCCCCGGGCATCATCCGGCCGTCCTTGGCCAGGCGCCTGCGCCTGGCTCCGAAGGATTCGGCCAGCGCGTCGAGGAACCTGGGGAGGTGGTCGTCCCCGGCGACGATCCCGTTGATGGCGAGCATCTCGAAGACGATCTCAGAGTCCGGGCGCCCGTTGGGCTGGGTCAGCTTGACCAGGGGCCTGCCGGTGACAGCGCGGAAGGCCTCCGCGTATGCCTCGCGGGTGACGATGGACACGTCGACCAGGGTGAGGTCGATGTTCCAGAGAACGAGGCGGTTGATCGGAGCCTCCCGGAATGGGTGCGGATGCCCAGGGTACGGCCCGAGGCGCATGGCGACCGCCTCCGATGCCGAAAACATTAGTTTTTGGTGGGATTGCCCTGTGGTGGTGCCCCCTCCACCGTGCCGACCGGGAAACCCCACCGTTCACCTGTCCGGCCCGCGACCATTCTTCGGATACGGCGGCCTCCGCAGGCCCGAGGGGCAGAGCCTAGGCGTGGTCGAGGGCGTTCGCGAGGGTGTCGACGACCGGGACGCCGCAGGACATCAGGTCGGCGCGGCTGGTCATGCCACCGGTGTAGAGGACCGCGCGCGCGCCGACGTGCTGGGCGGCGTGCGCGTCGTCCAGGCTGTCGCCGATCACGAGGACATCGGCCGGGTCGATGCCGAGCGCGGCCAGGTGGGCCACCATCGACTCGGCCTTGTGCCCGCCGGGGGCGCTGCGCAGGCCGTCGATCCGGCTGAAGTGGTGGTCGATGCCGAATTCCGAGATCTTGGGAACCAGCCGGTCATGCGCCCACATGGACAGCAGCGACTGCCTGCCTCCCGCGTTCCCCCAGCTTTCCAGGGTGGAGAGCGCGTCGTCGGCCAGCCCGCATTCCAGCATCAGCCGGTGGTAGTTGTCATGGAAGCCCAGGTCGAGCATCTCCCACTCGCCCTCGTGGAGGGCACGGCCGAGCATGCGCTCGTAGGCGGCCCAGATCGGGCGAGTGTAGACGGCACGGAAACGGTCCACGTCGTAGGAGCCCAGCCCGTACGGCTCGAACACCGCGTTCGTCGCACCGACGACGGCGTCGATGTCGTGGAAGAGCGTGCCGTTCCAATCCCAAACGATGTGTCTCATATCGCCTCCCAGGATAGCGAAAACCCGTGCTGGAGCGGCGCCACCACAGGACGGCCGGCCCGCTCTCCGGACTCCGGACGCGACAGGGTCAGCCGACCAGGTCGGGAATCTCCTGGGTGGCGTACCAGAGGAGCTCGTTGGCCTCGACACCGTCCACGGTGAACCTGGCGTCGTCGTCGCCCCGGTCGGCCGCGGGCAGCGCCGCGACGGCGGCCTCGACGTCCTTCACCGCCGACGGGTCGTCCACGTGGACGGCGGCGATCCGCGCCAGCGGGACCGCCGCAGCGAGTCGCACCCGGGCCCGCTCGTCCAGGTCCGCGCTCACGCTCACGTCACCCTCCGGTACGTCGACGGCGACGACCACCCGCCGCGCGACGACCTCCACCCCGTCCGCGCGGTCGGCGGCCAGCATTCGCAGGGAATCCCTGGCCGCCTCGGTCAGTGCGACGTACTCCAGTTCCTCGGTGTCACCCGAGACGTACCACTCGATCAACGCGGGTGTCACCGCGTAGCCGGTCAGCGGGGCCGGGCCGAGCTCCCCCACGGTGGCCACGCGGGCCAGCGCCGGGAGCGTACACGGCAGGTAGACGCGCATCCATGCCTCGATCTGTCTCTTAAGACATCGGCGCCGGTTCGGCGCCGGTTCACGCATCGAGTGTGCCAGTACCGGCGACCCGCGGTGGTACCGCCCGCGCGGAGTGACCGGTCCGCTCCGGACCGGACGGGCCTCAGCGCAGCGAGACCCGCAACAGGGTCTCCAACTCGCCGATGGTCACCTCGGGGTCGCGGTGGTGCACGCCGACGATGCCGAGTCGCCGGGCGGCCTCGATGTTGGCCTCGATGTCGTCGACGAACACGCACTGCTCACCGGCCAGGCCGATCCTGCCGAGCGCGTGCTCGAAGATCCTCTGCTCCGGTTTGCGCATGCCGATCTCTCCCGAGATGACGACCTCGTCGAAGACGTCGTCCCAGCCCTCGCGGGGATACTCGTTCGCCCAGGAGTTGGAGAGCAGGCAGGTGCGCAGCCCGGCCGCACGGGCCACCCGGAGCATCTCGTACATCGGCTCGACCCGGTGGAAGCGGGAGAACATCCTGTCCAGCAGCCCCTCGGCGACCGGCGGCACGCCGTCCGTGGTGACCAGCCGGGCGGCCAGGTGGCGTTCGAAGTCCAGCCCGGAGATCTCCCCCCGCTCCAGAGCGTGGATCACGTTCTCGCTGTTCTCCAGGCCCTCGTACGCGTGGACGATCAGCTCGCGCATCACCTGCCGGTAGTGGTCCGCGTCGAGCCTCTCGGCGACGATCCACTCCGCGACCGCCTCGGAAAGACCGACGGTGAGCACGCCACCCCAGTCGATCAGCACGCCCTTGAGCATCTGTCCTCCTTAGTGGAACGGGTTCCAGGTTAAGTGTGGCCGGTGAACGATCGGAGAAGGGGTGGTGCCAAACTTGCCGCCATGGACTTCGCGCTCAGCGACAAGGCTCAGGAATACCTCGCCAATCTGACCGATTTCATGGCAACTCACGTATACCCGGCGGAGCCGGTCTACCATGCGTGGCGCCAGGCCAAGGGCTACGACAACCACGAACTACCGCCGGTGGTGGAGGAGCTCAAGTCCGAGGCGCGCTCGCGCGGCCTCTGGAACCTGTTCCTGCCCGATGAGTCGAACATGTCGGTGCTCGACTACGCCACCCTGGCCGAGGTCACCGGCCGTTCCATCGACCTCGCGCCCGAGGCACTGAACTGCGCGGCCCCCGACACCGGGAACATGGAGGTCCTGCACATGTTCGGCTCGCCCGAGCAGCGGGACCGGTGGCTCAAGCCCCTGCTCTCCGGGGAGATCCGCTCGGCGTTCGCGATGACCGAGCCCGCCGTGGCCTCAAGCGACGCGACCAACATCGCCACCTCCATCCGGCTCGACGGCTCCGAGTACGTGATCAACGGCCGCAAGTGGTTCATCACCGGGGTCGCCGACCCGCGCTGCGAGATCCTGATCGTGATGGGCAAGACCGACCCGGACGCCCCCCCGCACCGCCAGCAGTCGATGATCCTGGTCCCGATGGACACGCCGGGCGTGGAGATCGTCCGTCACCTGCCGCTCTTCGGCTACCAGGAGCAGCACGGCCACTCCGAGATCCTCTTCACGGACGTCCGGGTGCCCGCCGCGAACCTGATCGCGGAGGAGGGTGACGGCTTCCGCATCGCCCAGGCCCGTCTCGGCCCCGGTCGCATCCACCACTGCATGCGTGCCATCGGCATGGCCGAGCGCGCCCTGGAGCTGATGTGCACCCGCGCCGCCAACCGGGTGGCCTTCGGCCAGACGCTTGCCCAGCAGGGCGTGGTACAGCAGCAGATCGCCGAATCACGGCTGGCCATCGAGCAGGCCAGACTGCTCACCCTGAAGGCCGCCTGGATGATCGACACGGTCGGCGTGAAGGCGGCCGCCTCGGAGATCTCCGCGATCAAGGTCGTCGCTCCGAGGATGGCCTGCGAGGTCATCGACCGCGCCATCCAGGTCCACGGCGGCATGGGTCTCGCCGACGACGTCCCGCTCGCCACGATGTACGCCCAGGCCCGCGCGATGCGCATATTCGACGGCCCGGACGAGGTTCACATCCGCACCGTGGCCCGTCGCGAGCTCAAGCCGTACCTCTCCTAGACGCCCCGGAACAGGGCGCATACGGTCCACTGGATCGGAGATTCCTCCCCCAATATCCGATTCAAAGGTCGGTACGAGTTTCACGGCCCCAATTCGAGGAAGATTACGGACATGGCACTCAGGCCATATAACTGCACGTAGAAGGCGTGATCGGCCTCCTGCGGGCTCCATTTGCACCTTCCCTCGGTTCCCATGAGGAGGGATCATGGCAGTAGCTCAGGCGAGCCGGTCACGCGCCCATACGGCGCAAAAGCCGACCACACCCGCCGCGTCCACCACGCACACACCGTCAGGCCGGAAGCAGGACAACCCCTCACTGAAGTTGAACCTGCCAATGATGACCGTGCAGTTCCGGCCGCCGCATGTTCACATGCCACACGTCAGCCGGCAGGAAGCGGGCCAAGCCGTCGACGCCGCCAGGTCCTTCCTCCCGCCGCCTGAGCGCATCGTCTACTACGGGGGGCTCGGCGCCCTGGCCGTGGCGGGATTGATCGAGTGGCCGGTGGCGGCCGCCATCGGGGTCGGAACGATGATCGCTCAGCGTGCCCGCGGGAGGGGCCGGGCCCCGGTCTCCGCGCCCCGGACTCCGACGCCCACCTCACGAGCCGCGGGCACCACCAAACCCGCCGCCCGGACCTCGGCCTCCACCACGCGGGCCGCCAAACCCGCGGCACGGGCCACCCGGCCCGCGACACGAGCCGCGGGCACCACCACCAGGCCCACGTCACGCGCCGCGGGCACCACCTCGCGGGCGACGACATCCCGGACCACGAAACCCACCTCGCGAGCCGCCGCGGGCACCACCGCACGAGCCGCAGGCACGACATCGCGGACCGCCAAGACCACATCGCGCGCCACCAGGCCCACGTCACGCGCCGCAGGCACCACCTCGCGGGCGACGACATCCCGGACCACGAAACCCACCTCGCGAGCCGCCGCGGGCACCACCGCACGAGCCGCAGGCACGACATCGCG
>NZ_JBFAOJ010000026.1:20276-20485 GCF_040675205.1 Streptosporangium sp. NPDC049644
GCCAAGACCACATCGCGCGCCACCAGGCCCACGTCACGCGCCGCAGGCACCACCTCGCGGGCGACGACATCCCGGACCACGAAACCCACCTCGCGGACCACCAAGACCACGTCACGCGCCACCAGGCCCACGTCACGCGCCGCAGGCACCACCTCGCGGGCGACGACATCCCGGACCACGAAACCCACCTCGCGGACCACCAAGACCAC